>CAINEG010000092.1 GCA_903847655.1 uncultured Bacteroidota bacterium | reverse complement strand
TTAGGTGTAAAAGGCGTGGTATTTATGCCCATTCCTTCTCCTCAACAAAAAGTAAATCAAACAAAAATGTTTGGAGCAGAATTTGTGGAGGTAAAATTGGTGGGCGATACTTTTGATGATACAGCGGTGGCTGCAAAAGCCTATACCATTGAACATGGCATGACCTTTGTTCCCCCATTTGATCATCCTTTTATTATTTCAGGTCAGGCTACGGTTGGTGTAGAAATTTTAGAGGACATCAAAACATTAACCGATGCGCCTATTGATTATTTATTCTTGCCAGTAGGCGGGGGCGGATTAACAGCAGGGGTGGGCACTTATTTTAAAACAGTCTCCCCCAAAACAAAAATAATTGGTTTAGAACCTGAAGGCGCACCCAGTATGTTTTGGGCATTAAAATCTGGAGAACCTGTTGAATTAGAAAACATCGACAAGTTTGTAGATGGTGCTGCTGTAAAAAGAGTGGGCGACATTACTTTTAGTTTTTGCAAAGACGTAATAGATGACATGCATTTGGTACCAGAAGGAAAAATATGTACGACTATTTTAGATATGTATAATGAAGAAGCCATTGTGGTAGAACCTGCAGGCGCCATGTCTGTAGCGGCTTTGGATGATTATGCCGAACAAATCAAAGGCAAACATATAGTATGTATAGTGAGTGGAGGCAATAATGATATTGCGCGTATGCAAGAAATAAAAGAACGGTCCTTGACCTATGAAGGATTAAAGCATTATTTTTTAATCCGCTTTGCACAAAGGCCAGGTTCATTGAAAGAATTTGTAAATAAAGTATTGGGGCCAGAAGATGACATCACTAGGTTTGAATACATACAAAAGCATAATAAGGAAGCAGGCCCCGCACTTGTGGGATTGGAATTAAAATCAAAAAAAGATTACAATGCCTTAATTGAGAATTTGAAAAAATATCAAATCAATTACGACGAAATTAATAAAGACGATAATATCTACGGATACTTAATATAAAAATGTTTAAATAAGAAAGGGTTATGCAGGTTTTAAAATTTGGAGGAAGTTCGGTTGGAACAGCGGAGGCCATTAATAAAATGGTGGCTATTGTTTTGGAGAGTATTAAAAAAGAACCCACTATTGTAGTGGTATCTGCCATGAGCGGCATCACGGATCAATTGTTGATGTTGGCGCAAACGGCAGCGCAAGGGAATGAAGCTTATAAAACAATTATACAAAGCATTGAGCAAAAGCACTTAGATGTGGTGCGTGCTTTATTGCCCATTCAACAACAAAGTGGTACATTAAGTTTGGTGAAACAACTCACCAATGAGTTAGAAGCCAATTGTGAAGGATTGTTTATGCTAAAAGAATTGTCCATGCGTATGCAGGACAAAATAATAAGTTATGGTGAATTATTGTCTTCTAAAATCATTTCAGCCACCTTTGAATCCAAGGGGGTGAAACAACAATGGGTAGATGCAAGAAATTTAATTAAGACCAATAGTAATTATTTTAATGCAGCGGTAGATAAAGAATTAACTTATACTACGATTCAACAATATTTTGCAACAGCAGAAAATAAATTTGATTTATACTTAGCCCCAGGATTTGTAGCATCTGATGAAAATGGCAATACCACTACTTTAGGTCGTGGAGGTTCTGATTATACAGGAGCCATTTTTGCAGCCGCACTCAATGTTACTGTATTAGAAATTTGGACCGATGTCAGTGGCATGATGACGGCCGATCCGCGCATGGTACAAAACGCCAAAGAGATCCCTGAAATTTCTTATCAGGAAGCCATGGAGTTATCGCATTTTGGTGCCAAGGTTATTTATCCTCCTACCATTCAACCGGTGATGCAACAAAACATCCCTGTTAGAATAAAAAATACTTTTGACCCAGCGCATATAGGTACCATTATTAAGAATGAATCTGCCGCCGACAAAAGTTTTATCAGAGGTATCTCAAGTATCAAAGATATTTGTTTGTTAAGTTTGGAAGGTAGTGGCATGGTGGGTATACCAGGGTTTTCAAAAAGATTATTTGATGCCTTGGCTAAAAAAAATATCAATATTATTTTAATTACACAAAGCTCATCAGAGCATTCTATTTGTGTAGGGGTGAATATGCAGGATGCGCATCAGGCTAAACTAGCCGTGGATGCCGAGTTTGACCAAGAAATCAAAACACATAAAGTAGAACCTTTAATCATAGAAAAAGAAGTTTCCATTTTGGCCTTGGTAGGAGAACAAATGAAAAGCCATCCTGGCGTGAGTGGAAAAATGTTTGGTGTATTAGGACGTAATGGAATCAATGTAAGAGCGATTGCCCAAGGGTCTTCAGAAAAAAATATCTCCGCAGTCATTGCTACACAAGATGTGCGCAAGGCCATCAACGTACTACATGAAGAATTTTTTGAAACTTCTTACAAACAAGTCAATGTATATATCGCAGGCGCAGGCAATGTGGGCGGAAAATTAATAGATCAAATCAAAAAGCAGGTACCTTATTTGCAAAAAACATTAAGGTTGCAAATTAATATAGTGGGTATTGCCAATAGTAAAAAACAATTGATCAATATAGAGGGCATCGATTTATCTACCTGGCGTGAACAATTGTCAGCAGCCAAGGCAGGTAATATCACCGATTATGTGCATGCGATTCTTGAAAATAATTTACGCAATAGCATCTTTGTAGATGTGACTGCACATGATACCGTAGCAGCAGTGTATACGAATTTATTAGGCAAGGCAGTTTCGGTCATTGCCTGTAATAAAATTGCTTGCTCTTCTCCATATGAGCATTATGCCCAATTAAAATCTTTGGCAAGAGAATACAATGCCTCTTTCTTGTTTGAAACCAATGTGGGCGCCAGTTTACCCATCATTGGTACTTTGAACGATTTAATCAGAAGTGGCGATAGCATCAATAAAATTGAAGCAGTTTTATCAGGTACCTTAAATTTTGTTTTTAACAATTACGCAGGTGGCAGCGATGGAAAATCTTTTGCACAGGTAGTTAAGCAAGCACAGGCCGAAGGCTATACCGAACCAGATCCAAGATTGGATTTAGGAGGTACGGATGTGATGCGTAAAATAATGATACTAGCCCGTGAAGCCGGCTCAAAGATAGAAATGTCAGAGATTGTCAATGATGCTTTTTTACCTATAAGTTGTTTTGATGGCTCTGTCGAAGATTTTTACAATGAAATGGAAAAACAAGAAGCACATTTTAAAAAAATCTATGAAGCAGCAGCAGCCAAAGGATGTAAATTAAAATTTGTGGCCAAGTTTGAAACCAATGGTAAAACCACGGCTAAAGTGGGTTTGCAACATATAGAACCAAGTTCTGATTTTTATCATTTATATGGTAAAGACAATTTAGTTTTATTTTATAGTATGCGTTATCCTGAATTACCCTTAGTGGTTAAAGGTGCGGGTGCGGGTGCAGATGTCACTGCATCAGGTGTATTTGCTGATATCATAAGAGCAGCAAGAGTATAAACATAACAATCGAAGCAATGGTTCCTGCAAATCAATGGATAAAAATAAAAGCCCCTGCTACCGTAGCCAATATGGTCTGCGGCTTTGATATATTGGGCTTTGCAGTGAATAACCCTTATGATGAAATGGAAATGAGGTGGATGGAGCGTAATGACAATGAGCCAAGCATTACCATTATTAATATCGATACTTATCAACTGCCTACCGATCCAGAAAAAAATGTAGCGGGTGCTGCCTTATATGCTTTATTAGAAGAGTATGAAGCATTAAAAAATGGAGATGCAAAAATAAAATTTGAAATAAAAATAAATAAGCTCATCAAACCCGGCAGTGGAGTGGGTTCTAGTGCAGCTAGTTCTGCAGGCGCGGTGGTGGGTGCCAATTATTTATTAGGCAATATTTTTTCCAAAGACGACTTAGTGCGCTTTGCCATGAATGGAGAAAAAATTGCCTCAGGCGTAAAGCATGCCGATAATATTGCGCCCTGTATTTTTGGTGGTGTTACCTTAGTTCGTTCAATTTTTCCTTTAGAAATAGTGGCCCTGCCTTCTCCACAATTACATGTTACTATTGTACATCCACAAATAGAAGTAAGAACTTCCGATGCAAGAAGTATTTTAAGACAACAAGTACAGTTAAAAGATGCCATCAAGCAATGGGGCAATATCGCAGGCTTAGTGGCGGGTTTAATGAAATCGGATTATGATTTAATAGGAAGGTCTTTGGAAGATGTAATAATAGAACCAGTAAGATCTATTTTAATACCCGGTTTTGATGAATTAAAACTGAGATGCAAACAAGCGGGTGCCTTGGGTGGAGGTATTTCAGGATCAGGCCCATCTATCTTCATGTTAAGCAAAACAAAGGAGATTGCTGAGGCAGTAGAAAAAGAAATGAATCAATTGTATGAAAGCATTGGACTACCGCATCATACCTATGTGACCACCATCAATCAAGCGGGCGTTGAAATAACGGAATAATAATTTTGTATGCAGTATTATAG
>CAINEG010000091.1 GCA_903847655.1 uncultured Bacteroidota bacterium | reverse complement strand
TTTTGTTGCGCACTTAAATTACAAGCAATCGCAGGTGCCGCAGCTCTCAAACCAAAAGAAGCATCTTCGTAAATTTTGCTGCCTGTTCTAATGGCGTTAAAAAATACAATCATATGGTCTAAGCGATCATCGTAATTCTTGGGCGCTTCAAATTTGCTTTCTTTTCCTAAATCATAGCCGCCCTCTGTGTCATTGCCATACTCCGATTGGTACCATTTTTTAAAATCTTCTTTTTGTTTATTAGAAAAACTTTCAAAAGAATCATAGCCGCCATAACCTGGCGCAGCGCGTCTTTTCAATGTTTTTACCACTAAGCCATTGCCAAAAGATTCTATCACACCCTCTGTTCCAATTAGCTTTATACCAAAGGGGCCCTTACCTTCTCCGTCAGTTAAGTTCACTCTGGTCACTACATGAAATGCATTGTGTTTTTCATTTGTTTTATAATCCATCACTGCATTAATAATATCAAAAGAGTCTCTACCATCTTTCCATAATTTTAAATTAGCCACACTCATAATTTTCTCTGGCCCCACTGCACCTGTTACCGTATGTATACCCGTTAATAAATGCACAATTAAATCGCCTGCGGCGCCCGTTCCATAGGCTCCATAATTACGCCATCTGAAAAAGCGTTTTGCTTCAAAGGGTACTTTAGGGGCATTGCCTAAGAAGGTATCAAAATCAATAGTTTCTGGAGAGGCATCTGTTGGAATAGAATAAGCCCAAGCACCTCTTGCATCAGAACGATCACAAAAAGATTCTACCATGGTTAATTCTCCAATAGTGCCTGCAGCTAATAATCTTTTGGCTTCCAATATGCTCACGGAGCTTGCCATTTGACTGCCCACTTGAAATACCTTACCGGTTTCTTTCTGCGCATTGATGACACCCCAACCTTGTTCAATTTTTTGCACCATTGGTTTTTCACAATACACATGTTTGCCTGCACGCATGGCATCAATAGATATTTTTTGATGCCAGTGATCGGGTGTGCAAATCAAAACTGCATCTATGTCTTTTCTAGCTAATAGTTCTCTATAATCTTGCGTAGTAAATAAATCATTACCCCAGGTTTCCTTGGCCCCTTCTAAACGGCCTTTATATAAATCACAAACTGCTACTAATTCTACCCCTGGTACTTTTAAAGCAGTAGAGGTATCGTAATGACCAATGATACCTGAACCAATTAAGCCAATGCGTATTTTATCATTGGCGCTTACTTTGATTTTTGAATTTAAAATAGAAGCAGTGCTTGTATTTGCAGCAGAGGCGGTTTTTCCTACAGCCAATAAAGCCATAGACCCCCCAATATTTTTAATAAAATTTCTGCGATTATTACTCATGATTTTGTGGTTTTAAGTATTTATGAAATCTCTATCGTAAATCTATTAATAATATTTTGAATTTAGAAGGAATTTTCTTTCCCATTATATAAGCGGTGTATAGCCCATGGGTGCTTAATCAAAGAACGAAAGCATTAATTAACAAGCATTTGAGTTATCTTTGCACTATTATTAGCAATTACAATAGAAGCAAAAAGCTTAGAAGTAACTCAATAGCATATGAAATGGAGTCTTATTAAATTATCCTTTTTTCTTAGTTTCTTTATTTCCATAAACTTAACTGCGCAGGATAGCACCCTAGGCCATCAATCCAACCATCAAAAAAATATTTTTACTTTAGGATTGTATAAACAACCAGGGTTAGATTCCATGGTAGACTTTGTAGATGGATTATACCGAGTTTTTAAAGTGAATAAAATACGCAGTCAAGATGAAAAGCAAAATAAAACCTTACTTACATTTATTCCTGCAGTGGAATATAGTTTAGCCACAGGTTTTGCAAGTTCTATAAATGCAAACTTTATTTTACCTGTAAAAAAAAGTACCGATAACCATTCCTTTGTCTCTTCTGAATTAAAGTATACGCAAAATAAACAGGTGATTGCTCAAATGGTCTCCAATATTTGGTTAAAAAATAACGATTATAACATTAATACTAGTTGGGCCTATTTAAAATTTCCACAAAAGGATTTTGGATTAGGAGGCAGTAGTGATTTAAAATTATTTGATAATTTGGATTATTCATACATTAAATTGCATCAATCTATTGTTAAAAAAATAGCCCCTAATTTATATTTTGGGCCAGGCTTAAACATAGACTATCGTTGGAATATAACAGATACTACCACTATGAATAAGCCCTTGATAGGCTTTACTGAATATGGCATAACGAAACAATCTACCTCCATAGGTTTGCTGCTTAATTTATTATACGACACTAGAAAACAAGTTTCTAATCCTGCCCCTAACAGTAGCTATTTTAATTTAGTGTATAGAAATAATCTTAAAATTTTAGGAAGTGATCAAAACTGGCAGTCTATTTTATTGGACTATAGAAAGTATATACCTTTTCCTGCGAACAGTAAAAATATTTTAGCATTTTGGTCTTATAATGTTTTCACTATTAAGGGTAAACAACCTTATTTAGATTTACCTAGTACTGCCTCAGATACTTATAACAATACCGGTAGAGGGTATATACAAGGTAGGTTTAGAGGAGATAAATTTGTATTTGCAGAGTCTGAATACCGTTTTGGAATTACCGAGAATGGATTTCTAGGAGGCGTTCTTTTTGCGAATATCCAATCTGTTTCAGAGCGTCAGGGCAAGCCTTTACAAAATTTTTTACCTGGCTATGGAGCAGGAATTCGTATTAAACTAAGTAAACATTCCAATACGAATATAGCGATCGACTATGGCATTGGTCAAGGAGGTTCCAAAGGAATTTTTATGAACTTGGGAGAAGTGTTTTAAAATTTGTATTTTTAGTCAATAATAGATTTATTATGACTACAGATAAATTACCAATGGATTCGCGCAGAAAATTTATTAAAAATATTTCCTTTGCTTCTGTCTTTTTTCTTTCTGGTGAAATTGCCAGCTGCAGTGCGGAGGAAGTGATGCTTTATAAAGATAAAGTACAGTTACGCTTTGTAGTCGCATCGGATGCGCACTATGGACAACCCAATACACCTTATCAAGAAATGATGGACACTTTAACCCAGCAGGTTAATTTGTTTCATGAACAAAATCCCTTAGATTTTTGTGTGATCAATGGAGATCTCATACATAATGAAAAGTTTTTTTTGCCTCAGGTTAAATCAAAACTAACTAGTTTGAACATGCCCTTTTATGTTACGAGAGGCAATCACGATATGGTTAGTGCTGATTTATGGAAACAAGTTTGGGGCTATCCTTTAAATCATGATGTATCTATAAAACAGAATGCCATTTTATTAGGGGATACTTCCGATGAAATAGGCACTTATTTGTCACCTGACTTGGAATGGTTGTCCAATAGATTAGAGGAGCATAAAAATAAAAAAAATTGTTTCTTATTTATTCATATTCCACAGGCAAAATGGACCGCGAATGCGATTAATACTCCTGCTGTATTTGACTTCATCAAAAAGTATCCAAATGTAAAGGCTGTTTTTCATGGCCACGAACATGATCAAGATGGCTTTAAAATGGTTGGCAAAGTACCTTTTATATTTGATGCGCATATTGGAGGTAACTGGGGAACTGCTTATAAAGGATTTAGGGTGGTGGAACTAATGAATGATAACACCATGATTACCTATATGATGAATCCTACAGAAAAATTAAACGAACTTAGTTTTTAATCATTCGAACATACAATTGTTCCACCTTGGTACGTGCCCAAGGGGTTTTGCGTAAAAACTTTAAACTAGATTGAATACTAGGGTTGCTGTTAAAGCAATTGATAGGGATATGCTGTCCTAAATCCTCCCAACCAAAATATTTCACTAGTTCAGTGACAATAAATTCTAAGGTTTTTCCATGTAAAGGATCGGTAGAAGCTTGTTGCATATGCAATATTAAGTAATTTGCTGCTATGCAGCCACATCGATATTTTGTTGTGTACAAACCAGTGAATATGGTTTCACAGTTTGTAAGTACCCATCAAGTGAATTTATTACATCAATTAAATTTTTCTTTTCCTGAGGGCACGCACGCCATTGGACGTTTGGATCAAAATTCAGAAGGCCTATTGCTACTCACCACCAATAAAAAAATTACAAAACTATTGTTTCAAGGCGCTGTACCACATACTAGAACTTATTTGGTACAAGTAAAAAATAAGGTTACAGCGGAGATTGTAAAAAAATTAGCAGCAGGCATTGAAATCAGCGCAACCAATGGGCTTGTTTTTAAAACCACGCCTTGCTTAGTTAACATGCTCGACGAACCCATTGGTTTATCCAAAGTGGACAAACCCTTGCACCCCAATGTGCAAAGTAGTTGGTTGGAAATTTGTTTAACGGAAGGTAGATTTCATCAGGTACGCAAGATGGTGGCCGCCGTCAACCATAAATGCATTCGACTCATCAGAACTTCCATTGAGCAAATTGAAATAGGCACCATGCAGCCTGGCGATGTCATTGAATTTGAAGAAGAGAAATTCTTTAGGCTGCTTCATTTGCATGCAAAATAATTTGTATATTTAAGCATACATGGAATGGACAAAGCTTTAACTGCTATTCCAACTTTTTAAACGATGCTTATGAAAAAATTATTTACTTATGCCTTAGTGGCTAATTTTTTATTGATGGGTATGGCTTCGATGGCGCAGCAAGCACCCAATAAAATTTTTAAAGACAAACAACTAGTCACCATTAGCAAACAAAGTTTGCAAGATAAAATTAAAGGGGGCTGGGCTGGTCAAACCATTGGGGTAACTTTTGGTGGTCCTTATGAATTTAAGTTTTTAGGTTCGATGATTCAGGATTACCAAAAATTAGAATGGCCCGAAAATGCTTTTCAACATTATTTTGATAAGGAACCAGGTTTGTATGATGACATTTATATGGATTTGAGTTTTGTAGATGTGATTGAAAAATATGGGGTAGAAGCGCCTATAGATTCTTTTGCCAATGCCTTTGCCAATGCGGCTTATCCTTTATGGCATGCCAATCAAGTGGGTAGATACAATATTCTTCATGGCATTAAAGCACCCGCTTCTGGTTATTGGAAAAACAATCCTCATGCCGATGACATCGACTTTCAAATTGAGGCGGACTTTGCAGGTCTGATGAATCCAGGAATGAGTGCCACTGCTACTAAACTTTGCGATAAAGTGGGTCATATCATGAATTACGGAGATGGCTGGTATGGAGGCGTGTACATTGCTAATTTATATACTCAAGCTTTTGTTTCCAATGATATTAATTTTGTGGTCACTGAAGCTTTAAAATCCATTCCCCAACAAAGTACTTATTATCAATGCATCAGCGATGTCATAAAATGGCATCAACAATTTCCAAAAGATTGGCAACGTACTTGGTTTGAAGTGCAAAAAAAATGGACCAACGACTTGGCCTGTAGCGAAGGAGTATTTAAACCATTTGATATAAGTGCAAGAGTGAATTCTGCTTATGTGATTATGGGCTTGTTGTATGGCAATGGAGATTTTGGACAAACCATGGAAATCGCCATACGTGCAGGTCAGGATGCAGATTGCAATCCATCTTCTGCTGCAGGAATTTTAGGTGCCATTATAGGTTATGATAAAATTCCAAATTACTGGAAAAAGAACTTGTATCAAATTGAAAACAGAGATTTTGTATATACCAATATTTCATTGAACAAGATGTATCAATTGGGTTATAAGCATGCCTTAGCCTCAATTTTAAAAAATGGAGGTTCTGTGCAAGAAAATAATGTATCCATTGTTTACCAAGCACCTGTAGCTGTTCCATTGGAGCAGTCTTTTGTTGGACTAACACCAAGTATAAGAAAATGGTCAGGTTGGGCGAATCTTCCTTTCAAAGACAGTTTTTCTTACGCCTTTAACGGTGATGGTATATCAGTCACCAATGCTATGTCTGATGAATGGAATGCCAATACTGATTATGAATTTAAAGTGGAAGTTGATTTGGATGGAGAAAAAGAAATTGTTTTACTTCCCTATAATTTCAAAAAAAGGAAGGCTGAATTGTTTGCAAAATATCAGTTGAAAGAAGGTCCCCACCAATTAAAATTAACTTTACTAAATCCCAGTACCATTGGAAATATATTGATTAGCGATATTGTTGTTTATTCTAATAAAAAAGACAATTAATGGGTCTTTCAAAAATAATTATAGTAGGCAGTGCCAATACTGATATGGTGGTTAAGGCAAAAACATTACCCTTGCCAGGGGAAACCATTTTAGGCGGTGAGTTTTTTATGAATGCTGGTGGCAAAGGGGCCAATCAAGCCGTGGCAGCAGCTCGCTTGGGGGGAGATGTTTTATTAGTGGCCAAAGTAGGCGATGATATTTTTGGAAAGCAAACCATTGAAGGTCTACAAAAAGAAAAGATCAATACTAGTTTTATTTTTATAGATAAGACTGCTCCTTCTGGTACTGCTTTAATCAATGTGAATGCGCAAGGAGAGAATTGCATTGTGGTGGCTCCTGGGGCCAATGCTAATTTATTACCCGCTGATATTGCCAAGGTGAAGGGTATGGAAGCTGCTCAAATACTTTTGATGCAATTGGAAATTCCAATAACTACCATCGAGCAAGTAGCTAAAAATGCCAAGCAAAATCATCAAAAAATGATCATCAATCCTGCGCCTGCACAAAAACTATCTGATGAATTATTGAATGGCTTGTTCCTCCTTACACCTAATGAAACAGAAGCAAGTATTTTAACTGGCATCCATGTAGTGGATGAAAAAAGTGCAGCAGAAGCTGCAAATATATTTTTAACCAAAGGCGTACAAAATGTAATTATTACCTTAGGTAAACAAGGTGCTTATTTTCAAAATAATGAGGAACATTTTTTAGTTGCCGCACCCGTTGTTGAAGCCCTTGATACCACTGCTGCTGGGGATACTTTTAGTGGAGCCATGGCAGTAGCTATCACCGAAGATAAATCCTGGAAGCAAGCCATTGAGTTTGCAGTAAAAGCTGCTTCTATTGCAGTGACCAGATTGGGTGCACAGGCTTCTGTGCCTTATAGAAATGAAATTGATTAATTGCTTATCAACTTAAATAACCTACTATGTTTATTGTAGAAAATTACTCCTTAGCTATTTTACTTTGTTTTGTGACCATGATTTGTTGGGGATCTTGGGCCAATACCACCAAGCTTACTTCTCCTTCCTGGCGTTTTGAATTATTGTATTGGGATTATGGTATGGGCATTTTAATAACTACTTTAATTATTGCCTTCACACTTGGTTCAAATGGTGCAGCAGGAAGATCTTTTTTAGAGGACATGCATCAAGCGTCCAATAGCCATATCTATTCGGCCATACTGGGTGGGATAGTGTTTAATTTGGCTAATATATTATTGGTTGCTGCCATTGCCATTGCGGGAATGTCGGTAGCCTTTCCAGTGGGCATTGGTATTGCCTTAGTCTTAGGGGTGATAGTGAACTATATGGATCATCCAGCAGGAAGTCCTTTGTTGATTTTTGGAGGCGTAGCTTTAATTGTATTGGCCATCTTACTTAATGCAAGGGCTTATCAAAAATTACAATCCAATGCTTCAGAAAAAATTTCAAAAAAGGGTTTGATACTTTCTATTGTGAGTGGATGCTTGATGGGCTTGTTTTATAAATATGTAGCCGCTTCGATGGTCAATGATTTTAGTAATCCTGAAGCGGAGAAGCTCACGCCCTACACAGCGCTAGTATTTTTTGGCATTGGGGTAGTGCTTAGTAGTTTTGTTTTTAATAGTATTCAAATGAAAAAGCCATTTGTAGGCAGCCCAATTTTATTAGGGGCTTATTTTAAGGGCAGCCTCAAGGATCATTTGGTTGGCATTTTAGGAGGTGCCATTTGGTGCATCGGCATGTCCTTAAATATTATCGCCTCTGGCAAAGCAGGTCCTGCTGTTTCTTATGGTTTAGGCCAAGGGGCTACGGTCATTGCAGCCATCTGGGGTATTTATGTATGGAAAGAATTTGACCAAGCACCTCAAGGCACTAAGCGCCTATTGAATTTTATGTTGTTATTGTATATCGTAGGGTTGAGTTTGCTTATATTGTCTAAATAAATAGACACTATAATTTGAATGAAGCAGAAAATGTCGTAAATTAGGTAAACGCTCCAACGAACCTTAAACTTGATTGCATATGCCTACCGTATACGATCTCTTACATACCAAAAACAGAAAATTAATCACTGTCACCAGTAGTACCTCTATTTTAGATGCGCTTAAAATGATGGCTGATTATAATATTGGCTGTTTGATTGTCTTAGAAGGCGAGCATTATATAGGAATGTTCACGGAGCGAGATTATGCACGTAAAATTGTTTTAGCTGGCCGTAGTTCTGATACCACTACTGTTGATGAGATTATGGTTACGGATATTCCTTTGTTAGATAGTAAGGATAGCATCGAGCTTTGCAGTAAAATTATGACTGAAAAAACTTTGAGGTATCTGCCAGTATTTGAAAATGGAAAACTAATTAATTTAATCAGCCAAAGTGATATTATCAAACATACCATTGATACACAAAAATCCTTAATTGAACATTTACAGGATTATATGAATTTGAAATAGATTATTCGTGTTCGACCATATCATACAAATGATGTATGAGTCCATCTGCTAGCCCAATCTTAGGCACATATATTTCTTCAATATCGGCCCATTTACAAATGGCATTGTAAATACTCAAGGCAGGTACGATTACTTCTGCTCTATCTTCTTTTAAAGTGTATTTGTCCATTCTTTCTTCTACGGTTAAGGGCTCCATTTCCTTGTTCACTTCTTTTAAACTTTCTGCACTGATAAATTTCCCATTCTTATTGCCATTTAATGAAAACAATTTATTGATATTTCCACCAGAACCAATGCCAATCATGTTGTTATACTTTTTGGACAAGTCTTTCAAAGTTTCTTTCATTTCCTCCCAGGTTTCGTCATTTACCTTTTTTGTCAAAATACGTACGGTACCAATATTGAAGGATCTTTGAAACACTACGTTTGCTTTGTGGTATAATGTAATTTCTGTGCTACCGCCACCTACATCTATATACATGTAACTTTTGTCTTTGTCCAACAATTCTGCAATATGGTTTTCGTATATAATTTCAGCTTCTAGTTCCCCAGTAATGACTTCAATTTCAATGCTGGTTTCAGATTTAATTTCCTTGATGATTTCTTTGGCATTTTCTGCATCGCGCA
>CAINEG010000090.1 GCA_903847655.1 uncultured Bacteroidota bacterium | reverse complement strand
TAAACGGGTACAAAATTATTTGTAGGAAATTGTTTTTTAAGCTCGGCTGCTAATTGAATAGCATGAATTATTTTATAAATAAAATAAAGAGGGCCGGTGAAAATATTAGGCTGATGCGCAGTAGTTACAGTGAAAGTATTTTCTTTCAATAATAAGCTCACATTATCATTCACCAATTTAAATGACTCTTTATTATTTAGCGTATTAGAACCACTAACCTCTTTCTCTAATTGAGTATACTGATTTTGCAAAACCTTCACCAATACTTTTCTATTCGTAGGAAAAGAAGCGCGTTGTTCGATGGCTTTTTTATAGCCCTCTATATTTGGCGTGTAATTCACAAAGCTAGCGGCCTCCCCCTTGGATTCCATATAGTCATTCACCAAATTGCTGAATAAACCAGTGGCGCGATAAGCGATGGGTGTGGCTTTAAATTTCATGAATGGCTAAATCTATCTGGATGATAAAAGCTGATGTCAATACTAGTTGGTTTTTCATCTATTATTTCTGAAACTAATTTTCCGGTACCTGCACCTAAACTTAAACCCACCATTGCGTGTCCAGTAGCCATGACTAAATTGTTCCATTTTTTAGTCCTGCCAAGATAAGGCAATCCATCGGCAGAACAAGGTCTATAACCGTACCAAACTTTATCTATCGTAGGAACGGGTATCTCAAAGGCGGGATAATAGCTTTTCACTGCTTTTAGTATGCCTGCCACCCTTTTTAAATTGGGCGGCTCATTGGTGCTGGTAATTTCCATGGTGCCACCAAAACGCATCTTATTTCCTTCGATTGGCGTAAGTGCCACTCGTCCTTCCACCAACACAGATGGATAAATGGTTTGATAAGGCGTATCCTCAATGGTAATGGAATAACCACGACCAGGCATGAGCAATAAATCCATGTCTAATTTTTTTGCCATCTCCCTAGACCAAGAACCAGTAGCCAAGACTACTGCATCAGACTTATATTTATTGCTAGAGGTGATCACCGCATTAATTTTCCCCGCAGTTTTTTCAAAATCTACCACCGCTTCATTGGTTTTAATAACCACCCCTTTGTTTTTTAGATCAGTAATGAGTTGTTGCATTAATTTATTGGGATACAAATGTCCATCACATCCAAAGTGAATGGCTCCAATGGCATTGATTTGATGGCTGGGTTCCATCGCAAATAACTCCTGTTGATTTAACAGCTTGGTATCTGTCAAACCTAACTCATGTGCTTGATGTACTAAATGTTTTGCATGTTCGCCAGCTTTTTGAGTTTGAAATATTTCCAATAAGCCTTTGTGCTCATAGGCAAATTCAAATTGAGGCAAAGCATCCCAATCGGCATATAATTTTTTAGAAAACAAAGAATAATCTCTTAATGGAATGGCGGCACGTTCTACTTTTTCTGGCGTCGCTTCTTTCATAAACTGCAAACCCCATTTGATTAAACTTAAGCTCAATCTTGGTTTGATATAAAAAGGACTTTCTGAATTCAACATCCACTTCAAACCCTGTTTAACAATACCTGGTGTTGCCAATGGAACAAAATGACTCGGACATACATAACCACAATTGCCATAAGAACAATTGTTGGTCATATCGGATTGATCAATAATGGTCACCTGATGACCCGCTTCTTGTAAAAAATAAGCGCTGCTCAATCCTATAATCCCTCCTCCAATGACAACTACTTCCATAGCATTAATTAAAAAGCAAATTTCGTAAAAAATTGGCGCATATCGCACTAAATGAGGATGGATTTTTGGGCATAAAAAAGTTTAGACAACTTGAAAGCCCCCTGCATACGGATCGTCATTTTTATCAATAGATATAGTATTAAAACCTACTATCTTGGCCCAGCCTTCAATGGAGGGAATAATGGCTTGCTTGTCTCCAATGGTGGTAGTGGCTTCTACCTTACCAGTAAATACAGAACCAATAATGCTTTCATGTAAAAAGGGTTGGCCTACCTCCAGTTTGCCCTTCGCATGCCAATGGGCTAGCCTTGCCGAAGTGCCCGTGCCGCAAGGTGATCTGTCAATGGCTTTATCTCCATAAAAAACAGCATTGCGCGCTGTATTTTTTGCATCTAATACCTTGCCTGTCCATAATATATGTGAACAGCCATTAATGGTAGGATCCAAAGGATGTACAAAACTATTTAATTCGTTGATGCGTTTTCTTAAAACCCCACTCCATGCAATCAATTGTCCTGCCGTATAATGTTCAATGCCTTTAAAATTTTCTTGCACTTCCACAATGGCGTAATAATTTCCACCATAACAAACATCAATATTTAAAGTACCTAAATCAGGACATTCCACTTGAATGTTTTGGGCTGCCATAAAGGAAGCTACATTGGTCAATTTCACCGAACTTACTTTTTTACCCTTCATGGTATATTCTATTTGCACGAGTCCTGCAGGTGCTTCCATGCGAATTTTACCAGGAATTTTTGGTTGAATTAAACCGGCTTCAATGGCTACGGTAATGGTGCCAATAGTACCATGGCCACACATGGGCAAACAGCCGCTGGTTTCAATAAATAAAACCGCCACATCATTTTCAGGATCGTGAGGTGGATACAAAATGCTTCCGCTCATCATGTCATGGCCACGGGGTTCAAACATCAATCCTTTTCTTATCCAATCAAATTCTTTTAAAAAATGTTGACGTTTTTCACTCATGGTATTGCCTTCCAAAGCAGGGCCACCTTTGACCACCACCCTTACTGGATTGCCACAGGTATGCGCGTCTATACATTCAAATACGGATCCTCCTAGTTCGTAGGAGCCAAAATTTTCTACTGTAATGGGTTTTGTTGTAGCCATGAGATAAAATTAATACATTTGAGCACGCAATGCTTAATTGCTCTACCAAATTTTTGTACTATGGAAACTTACGGTAAAATTTTATTGATTGCCATGCCTGCCTTTTTGATCTTGGTTTTATTTGAAAAATGGTATGGCTGGAAGAAAGGTTTTGAAACCGTAAATACCCTGGATATGATTTCCAGTTTAAGTTCGGGGGTGACCAATTCTACCAAGGATGTCTTGGGTTTAAGTATTGCCATTTTAAGCTATGACTGGTTTGTAAATCATTTGGCTATTGTGCACGTACAATCAAGTTTTTGGTTGTATTTGATCGCCTTTATGGCCCTAGATTTTGCAGGGTATTGGATGCACCGTTTGGCTCATACATATAATTTTTTCTGGAACAACCATATTGTACACCATAGCAGTGAGGAATACAATTTAGCCTGCGCCTTAAGACAAAGCATTTCAGTGTTCTTTAGAATCTATGCCTTTTTATTAATACCCGCTGCCATTTTTGGTGTGCCAGGCAATGTGATTGCAGTAGTTGGCCCCTTGCATTTATTTGCACAATTTTGGTACCATACCAGACATATCAAAAACATGGGTTGGTTGGAATACATTATAGTAACGCCATCCCATCATAGAGTGCACCATGCCATTAACCCGGAATATCTAGATAAAAACTATGGCCAGATATTTATTTTCTGGGATAAATTATTTGGAACTTACGTGCAAGAGCAAGAAAGCATACCCGCTGTTTATGGTATTACCCGACCGGTTCAAACTTGGAATCCTATAAAAATTAATTTCATGCATATGTGGTTATTAATTAAAGATGCATGGCATACCAAAAACTGGAAAGATAAATTTACAATTTGGTTTAAGCCATTAGGATGGCGCCCTGCAGATGTGATTGACCAATACCCTGTAGCTAAAATAAAAGATGTTTACCATTTTGAAAAGTACAATACCCCTGCCTCTCCAGCCATGAAATTGTATTTATGGATACAATTATTTTGTATGCTTTTATTAGTAAGCTATTTATTTGGTAATATTGCTAGCATTGGCCATACCAATATTTTTATTTATGGCGCTTTTATATTTGTTCAAGTATACGCACTTACAGAATTAATGGATAGAAATAAAAATGCTTGGGTATTAGAATCCCTAAAAAATGTGTTTTGTATTTATTGGATAGTTTCCAAAGGAGATTGGTTTGGATCGAATCAATTATCTATAATAATAGCCCCTATTGCCTTATGCTACTTTGCTGCAAGCACAGTGGCAGTGTATTATTTCTCCAAAGAAGACCCTAAAAGGAAAATGAAAAAGCCCAGCGATACCGCTAAACTATTTATTCAAAGCTAATTACTAAACAACCTCCTCTTTAGTAAACTGACCATTTAGATTTCTCCAAATACCCAAAGTGTTTTTGTTTTGCAATGCCAATGGTAATAAATGATTGGACCAGTTTTGAAAAGAAATTGGTCTTAACCATCTTTTAGCGGCGTTTATCCCTACTGCTGTAAATCTGCTATCGGTACTTGCAGGATAAGGCCCACCATGCACCATACTATCACAAACCTCCACACCGGTAGGCACTCCGTTTAATAATACACGGCCCGCAATTTGTAAAGACATATTTAAAAGTTCGGGCGTATTAGAAAAATCTAAATCCGTACCCATGATGGTGGTAGAAATTTGTCCTTGAATATTTTTCCAAACTTCTTTTAATTCATTTATGGAATTACATTCTACGAGTATGGAATATGGACCAAATACTTCTTCTGCTAAATCAGGATTGCTTAAAAAAGTATCGGCATCCACGGTAGTTAATACCGGGTAGCCATTATTAGCACTTGGTGTATTTTTAGTTAAGCAGTTGATTCCTTTTTGCGCTAGCGCATGGCTACTGTTTTTTAAATAGGCAGCTTCAATACCCGCGTGCAACATAGGTGAAGGCGCAATGGCGTTCATTTCAGTAGCCAAGGCTTCTGCAAACGTATTTAGCGCATCAGATTTAATACCTATTAATATACCTGGGTTAGTACAAAACTGTCCCATTCCTAAAGTAATGGAGC
>CAINEG010000089.1 GCA_903847655.1 uncultured Bacteroidota bacterium | reverse complement strand
TCATTGAATACAATATCAATATTATCAGTCCCTATTCCTGTGGAAATCACCGTTATATGTTTAAACTTATATGTTCCAGTTATTGTGTAAAACTCACGATTTCTCTTTTTTATTAAGATTTTGTCGAAGTGTTTAGCGATTTTTTCAACACGTTCTGGGTCGCCTACAGTGATAATAAAATCAGCTAAATCTGTTGGCAATAAGTGTAAATGATATACACTACCGTCGTTATTTAAGATTAATTCAGAATCTGGAATCTTATTCATCTTTAAAAATAGGTATACTTTTGTGGATTTTATATTTTTTTATTCTTTTAGAATTTCATAACTTACCTCAACCAAAACTAAAAAAGATTGTATGCACAGAACATTTGACAAAATTCTCGTTCCGATGGATCTATCACCAACGTCCATCCATGCTTTTAATCACGCCTCTTATCTTGCCAAACATTTAAAATCGGAAATACATTTATTACATGTAACCGAAACTACAACGGCAAATAATATAATCAATTCCATTTTTAAGAAAAAAGAAAATGATGGGATTAAAGACGCTAAACTTGTTGAAACTAAATTCGATGAACTGATTGCAGAATTGAATCAAAAATATGGTATTAAAGCCTATAAAAAATTCATGAATGGAACTGTGTATGTACAAGCTTTACATTATGCGAAGGAGATATCTGCAACTTTAATTTGCATGGGTACACATGGCACTAAAGGTGTAGAGAACTTCATTGGTGGTTCGAATACATTCAGAGTAGTAAATCATGCTAAATGCCCCGTATTATCTTTACATGCAGAATCAGGTAGTAAGGGAATTAATGATATCATATTACCATTAGATAGTTCACGAGATACTCGAGAGAAAGTAGATGATGCTATTTATATGGCTAAATTATTTAACTCTACAATTCACGTTGTTGGGGTATCTACTTCTAGTGATAAAATGGTAATCAACCGACTACAAGTAGTAACCAATCAAGTAGAAGAATATATAAAAGCAGGAAATATTAAAACGACAAGTGGATTTGAAACTGGTAAAAACTTAGCCACCTTAACACTTGATTATGCAAAGAAAAAAGATGCTGACTTAATCATCATCATGACAGAGCAAGAAGCTGCTCCTGGTTTCTTATCAGGTCCTTATTCTCAACAAATGATTAATGAGTCTAATATTCCAATTTTGAGTGTTCGTCCGAAAGAAAGAGAAACCTCCTTCGTAACTCCGTACTAATAAGTACTAATATAGTTAACAACTAAGAAATTTAATTCAAATGCTGATCGGATCCGGTCGGCATTTTTTATGGGTAATTCCAAATACATGGTATAATCTAAATCGCTCTCTTGTTGAATAATTTTCAATTGATGTTCTTTCACAATCCTCATTACTACATTCATTTTTTCATAAGGGAATTGTATGGAAACCTTCTCTACAATATCTCGAGTAATGATATTATTTAAAGCGATTGCATCAACACTGGCTTGCTTGTAAGCACTAATTAAACCAGGTACTCCAAGTAAAGAACCACCAAAATACCTGACTATAATAATGCCGATATTGGTTAAATCATTCGATAAAATTACATTGTAAATGGGTTTCCCTGCTGAACCAGAAGGTTCACCATCATCATTCATTCTATATTGCGATTTATCGTACCCTATACGATAGGCATAACAATGATGAACGGCACTAGGATGTA
>CAINEG010000088.1 GCA_903847655.1 uncultured Bacteroidota bacterium | reverse complement strand
TTCGTTGAAAGGATTTGTGGCCTCGCCAAGGATCGAACTTGGATTTGGAGTTTCGGAAACTCATGTACTATCCGTTATACTACAAGGCCTTAGCACAAAATTAGTAAAATAAAAATGAAAATGGGATAACCCTATCCTCGCCGACACAAAACAGTAATGGCAGCTGGTAAAAATATACGGGTGGGCAGGGAGCGCATTATTTGAATATCCTCCCATAAGCTAGACGTATTGGAAAGGAATTTAAAAACCGTAGCCGCATTATTTTTGGCAAAAATTCTTTTAAATATTTCAGCCCCTTCCATTTTGTGATAAAATAAGATATGTAATAAAACGGCATCATAAAAACGATGTCTGGTGTTATGTACATTTGTTTGTATAGTAAGTCCTTGTTCTAATTGCGCAACAATACTTTTACATTGTTCCTGAATAAACTGAAATGCATATCCAGTGCTTGCTTTAATAGCTAAACCTAAAGCGCCAATAGGATATATAGGTGCTTTAAAATTTGAAAAAACTTGTTGAGTCATCGGGATTGCACCTATCTCCTCATGTTGAATCGTATATGTATAGTCAGGATAATGATTGGCTAAATATTCATTTAACACTTTATCATACTCGGAGGTTTCTAATATTTGATCAGAGAATAAGGTATATTCTACCAATGCCTGCATCTCGTTTATAGGTAATAAATACATAAATGCGGTGGCCCCATGTTGCGGCACATTAAAATCCATTAACCTCGCTATTTTTGGATCAAATACCGGTTGATTAAAAGTAACAGTTCTTCCTTTGAAGTGTTGCCATAAAAAAGGTAATTTAGTAGCTGACTTATTGTTTGAATCAAACTTAGTCGCACTTGCTAAATTATTCATTTGAAAAGGAAGGATGCTTGTAAATACCATCTTCCCTTTAGCAAATCCACCCTCCCATTCGAGTAACACTTCCTTATGTGTATGGTCAACTTTAGTTTCCGTAATGTTTGAAATTGCTGCTTCCACCCAATGAACGTTTGGCTTTAATTTGGCAGCAGTCATTACATAATTATAAAAATCAATCCCTTGTATCATTTTGTATAAAAAAGGGGATGTAGGTAATGCTTTTGAAAAGGATTGTGCATGAATTGAAATAGCCTCCCAACGGTGATGCACTAATGATTCAAACTCGTGATCACCCATCTCCCAAAAACACCAGGTACGATCATTGGTTTTTTGCAATGACTGATCAATCACTAAAATTTGTTGATTAGATAAAACAGGAGAAGCTAGTAAGTAATGTAATAATGATAATCCAGCACCTCCGGCACCTGCGATAATATAATCATAGGTTGGTGCAGAAGATATTGATGAATTTGCATTACTCATAAATAATTATCCATTATTTTGTATTGCTTCATCGCGCTTAACTTTATCCCAATATTTTTTTGATACATATAACATGCCAAAGCTTTCGCCTTCATGCTTGTCTAAATGCTTATGATGCATTTTATGTGCCCAACGCAAAACCTTGATATAACGAATATTGGAACGTGTAAACCATTTGATTCTTTGATGAATGATTACTTCATGTACTACAAAATACGCAAAACCATACATGGCAACGCCAGTACCCAAACCCGCTAACCATGGCATGTTTTTAAATGTGCCAAAAAATATACAAAGCATGCTTGGGATCGCAAAAATTAAAAAAAATGCGTCATTTTTTTCAAATATATGGCCGGTTGGTTGGTGATGATCCTCATGCAATACCCATAAAAATCCATGCATAACATACTTATGCGTTAACCATGTAATTCCTTCCATTACTAAAAATGTCAAAAACATTACAAACAAAAAACTCATAAAAATATATTTTAACTTAATGAAGAATTAGATTGATACCATTCGACCACTTTTGGAAAAGCAATTTTAAACCATACAGTGTACTTTTCAGGGTGTGATTGTAAATTAGCTTCAATCTCTTCTATACTTTGGTATACAAAATTAGCTACTTCTAAATGATTAGGGCGCACTTCGGCGTCATAATTTCCTATAAAAACATGATCAAATTCGTGTTCGTTTAAATTATCAGGCAATTCCGCCTGATATATGAAATCGAATGCCTTTGAAACTTTTGCGGCAATCCCCATCTCTTCTATTAACCTTCTTGTAACCGCAGTTTCGAGTGTCTCCCCTGGTCGTGGATGGCTACAAC
>CAINEG010000087.1 GCA_903847655.1 uncultured Bacteroidota bacterium | reverse complement strand
TTCAACGCGGATTTCGATGGTGACCAAATGGCGGTGCACGTTCCATTAAGCCATGCGGCTATTTTGGAAGCACAATTATTAATGTTGTCTTCTCATAACATTTTGAACCCACAAAATGGTACACCAATCACCCTTCCTTCTCAGGACATGGTATTGGGCTTGTATTACATTACTAAGGGTAAGAAATCAATGGGAGATTTAGTCGTAAGAGGTGAGGGCAAAGCGTTCTATAATTTAGACGAGGTCATCATTGCTTACAACGAAGATAAAATTGATTTACACGCAAACATTAGAGTAAAAACCAATATCCGTGAAAACGGTGTATTAGTAAATAAATTAATTGAAACTACAGTTGGTCGAGTATTATTTAATCAACATACGCCAAAGCCAGTAGGTTTTGTCAATCAATTGTTGACTAAGAAAAGCTTAAGAGAAATTATTGGTGATATTATTAAAATCACTGATGTTCCCACTACGGCTAAATTCTTGGATGAAATTAAAACATTAGGATTTAGAATGGCCTTCCGTGGTGGATTGTCATTTAACGTAAATGATTTAGTGGTTCCTGAAACAAGACACGCTTTATTGGAAGGTGCCAAAGTAGAAGTAGAAGAAGTTTGGGAAAACTACAATATGGGTTTAATTACCAACAACGAGCGTTACAACCAAGTAATTGATATCTGGAGCCGTGTCGATACGCGTATCACTGAAACATTGATTCGTGAGATGGCGATTGACAAACAAGGATTCAACTCTGTATACATGATGTTGGATTCTGGTGCGAGAGGTAGTAAAACACAGGTGAAGCAGTTAGTAGGTATTCGTGGATTGATGGCTAAACCTCGTAAGAGTGGTAGCACAGGATCTGAGGTTATTGAAAACCCAATCTTATCTAACTTTAAAGGTGGATTGAACGTACTAGATTACTTTATCTCTACACACGGTGCGCGTAAAGGTTTGGCGGATACAGCGTTAAAAACTGCGGATGCTGGTTACCTAACCCGTCGTTTGGTAGACGTATCACAAGATGTGGTTATTTCTGAAGAAGATTGCGGCACCTTACGTGGTATTGCAACAAGTGCCTTAAAAGACAACGAAGATGTAATAGAGCCATTGGCAGATAGAATTGAAGGTCGTACTTCATTACATGATGTATTCAATCCTTTAACCAATGAATTAATGGTGGGTGCGGGCGAAGAAATTATGATTGATGTAGCAAGAGCCATCGAAGACGCAGGCATTGAAACAGTTGAAATTCGCTCTGTATTAACTTGCGAATGTAAGCGTGGTGTTTGTGTAAGCTGTTATGGAAGAAACTTAGCCACTGGGTATGTCACTCAAAAAGGAGATGCAGTGGGTATTATTGCTGCACAATCTATTGGTGAACCAGGTACACAGTTAACCTTGCGTACTTTCCACGTGGGTGGTGTTGCGGGTTCTTCTTCTGTTGAATCTAGCTTAAACGCGAAGTTTGATGGTACCATTCAATTTGATGGTTTGAGAACTGTAGATACAGTGAATAATGATGGTAATAAAGTAAAAGTAGTTATTGGACGTACAGGTGAAGTAAGAATTATGGATGTGAAGAATGATCGTTTAATGATTACCAATAACGTCCCTTACGGTGCTTTGTTAGCAGTAAAAGATGGTGCAGTAGTGAAGAAAGGAGATGTGATTTGTACTTGGGATCCATTCAACAACGTAGTTGTTGCTGAACAAAATGGTAAAATTAAATTTGAAAATATCTTAGAAGGATTTACTTACCGCGACGAAGCGGATGAGCAAACTGGTCACCGTGAAAAAGTGGTGATTGAATCTAAGGATAAAACAAAAATTCCTACTATTATCTTAGAAGGATCTAAGGACAATAAAAACTACAACTTACCAGTTGGATCACACATCGTTATTGAAGAAGGTGTAGAAGTTAAGTCTGGTCATGTACTAGTTAAGATTCCAAGAGTATTAGGAAAATTAAGAGATATCACTGGAGGTTTACCGCGTGTAACTGAATTATTCGAAGCACGTAATCCAGGTAATCCTGCGATTGTTTGTGAGATTGATGGTATTGTTGCATTTGGTAACATCAAACGTGGTAATAGAGAAATCATTGTAGAATCTAAGGATGGTATGGTGAAGAAATACTTGGTGCCATTGACACGTCAAATTTTAGTACAAGACAGCGATTTCGTGAAAGCGGGTGCGCCTTTGTCTGACGGTCAAATTGCTCCAGCAGATATTTTAGCCATCAGAGGTCCTTATGCTGTACAAGAATATGTGGTGAATGAAATTCAAGAAGTTTATCGTTTACAAGGGGTTAAAATTAACGATAAGCACATTGAAGTAATTGTTCGTCAAATGATGAAGAAAGTAGAAATCGTTGATGCAGGAGATACCAAATTCTTAGAGGAGGATTTAGAAGATCGCTTCGACTTTATCGAAGAAAACGATCGTATCTACGACAAGAAAGTGGTGACTGAGGCAGGCGAAAGTACTAAGTTAAAGGCTGGACAAATTGTTACCGTTCGTGAATTAAGAGAAGAGAATTCTATCTTAAGACGTGCCGATAAAAAAGTAGTAGAAGTGCGTGACGCAAAACCTGCTACAGCTCGTCCAGTATTGTTAGGTATTACCAAAGCATCATTAGGCGTACAAAGCTGGATTTCTGCGGCTTCGTTCCAAGAAACAACCAAAGTGTTAAGCCAAGCTGCTATTCAAGGCAAGGTGGACTTAATGTTAGGCTTGAAAGAGAACGTAATCACAGGACATTTAATTCCTGCAGGTACGGGTCAAAAAGAATTTGAAAAATTAATCGTTGGTAGTAAGGAAGAATATGAAGTATTGGCTACTACACGTGAGGCGATGAGCTTCGACGACGATGAATAATAAAAGCTATTAATTGTTAAAAAGCAGGAAAGGGTCACTTTTCCTGCTTTTTTTATGCCTATTTTGGCAGCTAGGTTTATTATTTTCCCTATTTTTATAGGGTAAGGAATAGCTTATTCTTTACCAATATTTAAATTAAAATTTCACATGAAATCAACTTCTTGGGTGGTGAATGGGGTCTTGGCTTTAGCCATTATTGTATTGTATGTATTGCATTTTAGCAATTCAAGTCCAGTGATTAAAGCGTCTGCTGCTGCAGGGGCTGGCACTAAAGTGGCTTATTTTGAAATAGATTCCATTCAAAACAATTATGAGTTTTTTAAAGAAGTAAAATCTTCCTTACAATTGAAAGACATGGAAAATGCAAAGCAGCTGACTGCATTAAAAAATGCTTTTGCTGCGAAGTATCAAGATTTACAAAAAAATGGCCAAAGTTTCACGCAAGCAGAAGTGGCCAGTCGTCAGCAAGAGTTGGCACAATTAGAAAAAAATTATACCAATAAAGAACAACAACTTTCTCAAGAGATGCAAGAAGAAAGTTTTAAGCGCTTGCAAGAAGTAAAAAAGAAAATAGAACTTTTTTTGGAAAAATACAACAAGGGTAAAACCTTTTCTTATATCTTCTCAAGCAATTCAGATTTGATGTACTATAAAGACACTGCTTATGATATCACTTCTGATATTGTGCGTGGGTTAAATGGGGAATACAAATCCAAAAATTAATTAGGTAAAATCCTTTTCAAATTATTGAGAAGGATTTTTCTTTTAACATTTATATTTATTAAATAGACCATTATGGCAAATACAGATACAGCAGATTTTAAACCAAGGCTTAGTGCATTAGATGCAACCATGATTGTAGCAGGTGGTATGATTGGCTCTGGTATATTTATTGTGAGTTCTTCCATTACTAGGTATGTAGGAAGTTCTGGCTGGCTCATTGCCGCCTGGTTGATCACCGGCTTTATGACTATTACAGCAGCGGTTAGCTATGGAGAATTGAGTGCGATGTATCCAAAAGCAGGGGGACAATATGTGTATTTACAAAAAGCCTACAATCCTTTGGTGGGATTTTTATTTGGATGGAGTTTCTTTTCAGTCATTCAAACAGCCACCATCGCTGCCGTAGCGGTGGCTTTTAGTAGATTTACCGCCTATTTAATTCCAGCAGTAGGAGAGAATAATATTTTAGCCGACCTTGGATTTATAAAAATATCAGCCGCCCAAGTATTGGCCATTTGCTTGATACTATTTTTAACTTATACGAATACAAGGGGGGTGAAAGAAAGTAAAATGATTCAAAACAGTTTCACTTTCACCAAACTAATTTCTTTGTTTGGATTAATTGTGGTAGGGTTCTTATTTACCAAACATAGTTTTTGGCATGAAAACTGGATCAATGCCTTTGATGCCAAGCAAGCAGTAAGTACTACAGGTGCAGATGGTGCTGTAACACATAGTTGGTTACCCATTGGTGGAACTACTTTAATAGGAGCGATGGCAGCTGCCATGGTAGGTTCTATTTTTAGTAGTGATTCTTGGAACAATGTCACATTTATTGCAGGAGAAATTAAAAATCCACAAAGAAATATTGGCTTGAGTTTATTTTTAGGTACAAGCATTGTTACTTTAATATACATCAGTGCGAATTTGATGTATTTGCATGTGCTCCCATTACAGGCCATTGCCTTTGCAGAAAATGACCGTGTGGCCATTACTGCTGCCAATGCAGTATTAGGTAATATTGGGACCATCGTGATTGCAGTAATGATCATGATTTCTACTTTTGGTTGTAACAATGGGCTAATCTTAGCTGGTGCTAGGGTGTATTATACCATGGCTAAAGATGGTTTGTTCTTTAAGAAAACTGGCACCTTAAATAAAAATGAGGTTCCCGCATATGGTTTATGGATTCAAGCCTTGGTGGCCTCTTTATTGTGTTTGAGTGGGAAGTATGGCGATTTGTTGACCATGGTTTCTTTTATTGTAGTTATATTCTATGTCTTAACCATTATTGGTATTTTTATATTAAGAAAGAAAGAGCCAAATATGCCAAGGCCTTATAAAGCATTTGGCTATCCATTTTTACCGGCTATTTACATCATTATGGCCACCGTGTTTTGTATAGGCTTGGTGTATACCGAACCAAAGTATTCTTTATGGGGTTTGGTGATTACCTTATTGGGGATACCTTTGTACTATATCGCATTACGCAATCAAAAATCTGAGTAGGATGATGGAAAAGGCAGCTATAGATCAATTGTTTAATAATTATACCAATACCAAAATAGGGGTGGTTGGAGACATTATGTTGGATACCTATTGGTGGGGTAATGTGGATAGAGTTTCTCCAGAAGCCCCTGTGCCAGTAGTGGCATTGCAAAAAAAAGAAATTCGTGTGGGCGGAGCTGCTAATGTGGCCTTAAATTTAAGGGCCTTAGGTGCACCCACTACCTTGTTTGCCATCCTAGGCAAGGATGCAGAAGGCCAAGAATTAAAAAGCTTGTTGGATAATCACGGAATTAACACTCAATATATTTTAACATCTGAGACTAGGGTGACTACTAATAAAGTACGTGTGATGGGCCGCAATCAACAAATGATGCGCTTAGACCATGAACATACCAACGATTTAGTAACGAAGGAGGAAGATGCATTGATCGCTAATTTTATTGAATACGTACAAAAAGAAAAACCTTCCCTAATTATTTTAGAAGATTACAATAAAGGGGTTTTAACTGAGCGTGTAATTCATACCATTATAGAATTTTGTACAACGCAGGGTATACCTACAGCAGTTGATCCCAAGCAAAAAAACTTTTTAGCGTACAAAGGCTGTACCATCTTCAAACCTAATTTAAAAGAAGTTAAAGAGGGCTTAAAATTAGCCATTGAAAAAGTAGACCTAGCCAATCTAAATAAAGTACATGCGGCCTTAAAAGAAAGTTTAGCACATGAGATTTCTTTTATTACTTTGTCAGAACATGGCGTGTATTATGCCCATCAAAAAGAGCAAAAATTAATACCTACGCATATCAGAAATATTTCAGATGTCAGTGGGGCAGGCGATACCGTGATAGCTGTTGCATCTTTAACTTATGCCGCGACCAAGGATATGAATTTAGCAGCAGAGCTAGCCAATATTGCTGGCGGCTTAGTTTGCGAATTGGTAGGTACGGCACCTATTGATAAAAAAACATTGCAAGCAGAGGTAGTAAAATTATTGGGTAAATAAATTTTCAAATTTCTATTAATAATTAATTCATGGATTTAAAAAAAATTGCCATAGTGGTAGCTGGAGGAACTGGACAAAGAATGGGATCGGTGGTGCCTAAGCAGTTTTTAGAAATTGAACACAAGGCCATATTAACACATACTATTGATCAATTTGTAGCCGCATTTTCTGATATTGAATTGGTGGTGGTTTTACCAGATGCTTATTTGAAACAAGGGCAGGAGGTATTGAACAAAAGCAAATACAAAAACACCATTAGTTATGTGGCTGGTGGAGATACACGTTTTCAATCGGTAAAAAATGGGTTGAGTAAAATAACGGCGCCTTCCATTGTATTTGTACATGACGCAGTTCGTTGCTTATTGACCCCCGCTTTAATTCAAAGATGTTACCAGCAAGCATTCGAGAAAGGATCCGCTATTCCTTCGGTTACTGCAACAGATACGGTTCGTTTATTGAATGGAGCGCAACATCAATTACTTGATAGAGAAAATATAATGTTGATTCAAACTCCTCAAACTTTTAGGTCCGATATTTTATTAAAAGCATTTGAACAAAAATTCCAAGCTTCTTTTACAGACGAAGCCAATGTGGTCGAAGCCAGTGGGGTCCCTGTTTATTTAGTAGATGGAGAATATGAGAATATAAAAATAACTAGGCCATTAGATTTGGCCATTGCGAATTATATTTTGACCAAGCGTTTTGCCTAATGTTTTACAAAAATATTAATCTTCTAAAGGGCTAGGATCGGCCATTGGGTAGGCATCCGAGCTATCTCTTAATATCGAAGTACTTTTGCTTATTTTTTCTAAAATTTGATGTGCCACTTCCATCGCTAAAAAGCCATCAATCTCACTTACCACTGGAGTTTCGTTATTTTCTATTGCATGAACAAAACTACTCAATTCAGCTTTGATGGCATTGCCTTCTTCAATCACTGGGTTCTCAATAGAAATTGTTTTAGTACCCTGATGTGTTTCAATATCAAAGGAGAAAGTATCGGGATCTTCTGGCTTTTTAAGCTTAATAATTTCTGTATTCTTTTCTAAAAAGTCAATACCTATATAAGCGTCTTTTTGAAACAATCTTATTTTGCGCATTTTTTTCATGCTAATTCTAGAGCTGGTTAAATTAGCTACACAACCATTGTTGAATTCGATACGTACGTTGGCAATATCAGGGGTGTCTGTTAATACTGCAACTCCACTAGCTGAAATATTTTTTACATCACTTTTTACGATGCTTAAAATAATATCAATATCGTGAATCATTAAATCTAAAATCACACTTACTTCTGTGCCTCTAG
>CAINEG010000086.1 GCA_903847655.1 uncultured Bacteroidota bacterium | reverse complement strand
CCATTGAATGGCAGGTCATTTCCAAAAAACAATTAGATGCCTCAATTTCATTGGATGAAATCTTATCCATTTCAGAAAATAAATGTGGTAATAGTTCTTTGTTATGGGCTACCGTAGTTGATGTAGAATGGACCTATGAAGAGAAATTATTTATTTACCAATCAGGATTGGTAGGTCAATTGGTCAACGATTTGTTTGATGCCTTTAAAGATAGAGAAGATGGGGTAGCTACTTTTGTCACTAAGGTGGGTGATATTAATAAAGCAAAAGAAATATTTATAGCCGCCTGTATTAAATTAAACCAGACCATACAGCAAACCAAGGCGACATCAACTAATAAAGAAAAAACCATTCAACGCCTTGCTTGTATTCACTCTTTTGCGATGGTGGCATTGGAACATTTAGAAAAAACCAATAAAAAATATGGTATGCCTTGGGACATTTCAAAAGCTTCCAGAGCCGAGCTGGTTACTGATATGGCTTTTGTAAAAAATAAATTAAAGCTAGTCAAGCAAAGTATTTTTTTAGCTAAGTTGTAAACCTGTGCTTTATTTCTGACATCTTAAAATACCAGATTTTGCTTTTTGATCTAGAGAATTTTTAAACGCCGTATTTTTCATCTCCATGCAATTTTTATAAAAAGTAATGGCATTGTTGAAATCCTTCCTGTCTTCATATATTAATCCTATTTGCAATGCTGCCCTGGCTGCAAAATATTGTTTTAAATTTTTACCTTTTAAAATGGTAGACTTGTAATACTTAATGGCCAATTCCTTTTCTCCCATTAAATCATAAATTCTAGCCAGTCGATAAGAAAATTCAGCCCTATCTTCCTCTGTTGCGAAATCAAGGCTAGTCTTATCTGCTAGTACATTTAAAGCCTGAACTTGAAAACCTCCATCACTTAAAATTCTAGCTTTTAGTAACAATAGGTTTGGCCAAGTATTTGCAATGGCATTTTGATAGGCCAACTTATCTGCTTCAGTAATTAAATTACCTCTTTTTATTACCTCTGCTCGATATTCATTGGCTTTTTTGAGATTATTTTGTAAATAGGCAATTAAACTTAATTTTTCGTACGCATCTTTTACATAAAAATTACCTTTGAAATTATTGATAAAGGCGAGAAATTCTTTTTCCGCATTGTCTAATTTCATTGCATAAAAATAGCTGTGCCCTTTTTCATAATTCCAAAAAGGCATGGCCAAATAAGCATCGCCTTGTTCGATATTGCCAGCAATGTCTAATGCTTTTTGTGGTTGTTGGTGATTCAAATACAAATTGGTAGCCATATAAGCATGGATATGGTTCTTTTTAAAATCATAATTGGCATGCTCTATAAAATCAAAAGCTTTTTTTGTATTGCCTTCAAAATTCATCACCAAGTAAGGATAAATTAACAAGGCTTCATTCATGGCCATTTTAGTATTTTCATCTTTACTATTAATGTAACTCAATACTAACTCATTGCCTTTGGTAATACTTCCTTTGAAGCCTAATACATTTAACATCCATTGATAATTAGTGGGCACTGCACCAATAATAGTGGTCAACAAACCAAAGTATAAATTATTAGGGCCAAATTTTGGATACAGTTCCTTGTTCTCTTTAAACAAGACAT
>CAINEG010000085.1 GCA_903847655.1 uncultured Bacteroidota bacterium | reverse complement strand
ACTGTAGTGCAGTAGGGGACGCTGCCGTGTGAGCAGTAGCGGCCGCCACTTCCGCCCCCCACATACCAAATATTCAAGATACCCATGAATTTGATGTACCTTTAACCCAGTGTATTACGCCTTGGAATAGTTATGAATTTAAATAACCTCTTTTTAAAATCTTTTAGAGTTTTACTTTTACCTTTTGCAATTGTATATGGTTGGATAGTTGCATTTCGTAATTGGCTTTATTTTAAACATTATTTAAAGTCAGTACAATTTAATGTGCCCATGATTTGTGTTGGTAATTTATCATTAGGGGGTACGGGGAAATCACCGATGGTGGAATACCTTTTATCTATTTTATCTGATGAATATAAATTAGCAACATTAAGTAGGGGATATAAAAGAAAAACGGAAGGGTATGCTTTGGCAAATCAATTTACATCTGCACTTGAAATTGGAGATGAGCCTATGCAGTTTCATATTAAGTATCCAAATGTGGCGGTGGCAGTTGGAGAAAGACGCATTGAAGCCATTCCGCAATTAATTCAAGATGTGCCTGACTTGCAATTAATTATTTTAGATGATGCATTTCAGCACAGAGAAATAGTCGCTGATTATAATATCTTGTTGACCGAATATGATAATTTGTATTGTGATGATTTTTTTATTCCTACGGGTGATTTAAGAGACGAGCGAAAGTCAGCCAAAAGAGCAAATATTATTATTGTCACAAAATGTCCGGTTAATTTATCTGTAATCGAAAAAGAGGAGATCATAGAAAAATTAAATCCAGAACCGGAACAACATGTATTTTTTACCACCATCGCCTATGACACACCCTATCATATTTACAATCCATCAGATCAATGGGTGTTAACCATGCGGGACGAAGTATTACTGGTTTGTGGTATTGCAAATCCACTTCCTTTAAAAAATTATATTCACGAAAACACACATACCTACTATCAAATAAGCTATAGCGATCATCATATTTTCTCCATAGAAGATTTAAATGAGATCAAAGAAAAATTCAATCAAATTAATTCAAAGAGCAAATTAATTTTAACCACCGAGAAGGACGCAGTACGACTCGTAAAATATACAGAAGAACTTAACGACATTCCATTATATGTTTTGCCTATTAAACCTCAATTTTTATTTGGGGAGCAGGGTAAGTTTGATGCGCTGGTTATTAATAATGTTGCACAATTTTATAAAAACAACAATGGGAACTAATAAAAAAACAACAAGAAAGGGGAAACCCACAACAAAAAATACAAATATTACCACGAGTTATACAGGCACTTTAGATATTGCTAAATCGGGGATGGGCTTTGTCATGGTATCAGGATTGGAAAACGATATATTGGTTTTTCCAACTGATTTTAATACTGCATTAAAAGGCGATCAAGTACAGGTAAAAATTACAAAAATTAGACAAGGCACTGGCAAAAAAGAAGGTAAAGTACTTGAAGTATTAAAACGAAAACAAGTTTCCTTTGCAGGAACAATGCAGGTAACCAACAAGCATGCTTTTTTTATTCCAAACAGTATACATCCCATGCCGGATATATATATTCCAATTAAATATTTAAATGGGGCAAAGGATAAGGATCGTGTGATGGTTAAGCTTACCAATTGGGATAAGGCCAGTCGCAAACCAGAAGGGGAAGTATTAAATATTTTCACCCCTGAACAAGAAAATGATTTGGCAATGAAATCAATTGTTGCCGAAGCAGGATTTTCATTAGAATTTAGTGCTGAAACTTTGGCTTTTGCAAGATCATTATCTGACAAGATATCGGAATCCGAAATCGCCAAAAGAAAGGATTATAGAAAGGTGTTAACTTTCACGATTGATCCAGTAGATGCCAAAGATTTTGATGATGCCATTTCTTATCAGGTGTTACCTAATAAAAACATTGAAATTGGTGTGCATATTGCAGATGTAAGTCATTTTGTACAACCTGGCACTGCAGTCGATAATGAAGCCTTTGAACGCGCAACATCGGTGTATCTACCGGATAGGGTTTATCCGATGTTACCAGAACGTATCTCCAATGAATTATGTTCTTTACGCCCACATGAAGAAAAATTAACTTTTTCAGCCACTTTTGAAGTGGATCCAACTGGTGCTATTGTGCAAACCTGGTTTGGTAAAACAATTATATATTCTGATCGTCGATATACTTATGAGCAGGTGCAGGAAATAATTGACACAAAAACGGGCGATTCATCCATTGATCACGTGCATGAAATTTTATGGTTATTGGATTTTACCCAAAAATTAAGACAACAACGTTTTGATCATGGCGCTATTAATTTTTCATCCCAGGAAGTACGATTTACTTTAGATGAAAAAGGTAAGCCTATTGGAATAACAGTGAAGGAAAGCAAGGAATCGCATCAGCTTATTGAGGAATTAATGTTAAAAGCGAATCAACTCATTGCTGAAAAAATGGGGAAGATTAAAATTAAAAAGGAACCATTGCCTTTTCCATTCCGTATCCATGACCAACCGAATGAAGAGAAACTCGCACCATTTGTAGTTTTTGCTAAAAAACATGGATATACTTTTAGTATTGATACCCCGGAACATATTGCGCATAGTTTTAACCAACTCATGCAAGCAGCTAAGGGTAAACCGGAACAACATGTCATGGAGCAGTT
>CAINEG010000084.1 GCA_903847655.1 uncultured Bacteroidota bacterium | reverse complement strand
GGTACCCGTCATGTTTTCTTTGGCATTGGCCAAAGGACCCACCAAGGCAATTATTTTTCCTTTGGCTATAGGTAAAATATTTTTATCATTCTTTAACAAAACAAAGCTTTGTGCAGCAATGGTTCTTGCATCCATTCTGTTCTTTTCTGTAAACACTTCGGTAGCAGATCTTTTCTCATCACAATATTTATAAGGGTCATCAAATAAACCCAATTCATACTTAGAAATTAAAATTCTTTCACAAGCTTTATCTATTTGCGCTTGGGTAATTTTACCTTCTTTCAATGATTGTTTAAACATATTTAAAAAACCTTCCCCTACCATATCCATATCCACCCCAGCGAGTAATGCTTTTTCATTCACAGTTTTAAAATCACCAATGCCATGGTTCACCATTTCAGGAATGCCGGTATAATCAGAAACTACCATTCCATTGAATTTCCATTGTTTACGCAATACCTCATCTACCAACCATTTATTGCCTGAGGCAGGAATCCCATCAATTTCATTAAAAGACACCATGACACTTTTTACCCCTGCATCAACTGCAGCTTTATAAGGAGGAAAATATTCATTGTACATTCTGATGCGACTCATATCTGTTGTGTTATAATCTCGCCCACCTTCTGCTGCACCTGACAAAGCATAATGTTTCACGCAAGACATAATCGTATTATTCAATGATAAATCATCTCCTTGATAACCATGCACCATGGCTTTTGCAATGGCCGAACTCAAAAATGCATCTTCTCCATTGCCTTCTGAAGTTCTACCCCAACGAGGATCACGCGTTAAATCTACCATAGGTGAGAAGGTCCACATAATACCATCTGCACTGGCTTCGCTAGCTGCAATGCGCGCAGAACGTTCAATTAAAGGCATGTCCCAAGTAGCCGACATACCTATTGGGATAGGAAAAATTGTTTTGTATCCATGAATCACATCCATGCCAAACAATAAAGGAATATGCAATCTTGTATTTTTAACTGCAAACTCTTGCAACTCTTTTATTTTAGTCACCGATCTAATATTAAAAACTCCACCCACTTTGCCGTCTTTTACTTTTTGTGCAATGTCAGAACTACTCACTGCGCCCGTTACAAAATCACTTGAAGCTGGCAAGTTTAATTGCCCTAATTTTTCTTCCAAGGTCATTTTTGCTAGTAACTTATTTACAAAAGTATGCATGGTAAGTTCTTTGCTTTTTTGTGCAAATGATAATGAAGTGGCTAAAATGGTCGCCGCAAATAATAATCCCTTTTTCATACGATCTAATTTTATATAATTCATAATATTGATTACCAAATAATGGTTGAGGCTGATTGAGCAGGCATCGTAAAATGGTATTGATGCAACCCTTCTTTTAAATTTATTTCCTTTTCTACTGAGGTATTTAAAACCAATAAGCCCTTTTTCCCATTGGGTAATGCAAAGGCCACTGTTTTAATGGATTCGTTGTTGACACTGCTCTGTATTCTTATAGCGCCTGGTTGGATGTATTTTGAAATTTGCCCTATAATATAATAACTCACATTTCTATTGATGGCTTGATCCTGAATGGTGAAAGCACCCTTGCATTCTGTGCAACCCATGGGTGTATGCGGTTCAAATTTAGCATTGGCAGCCAAATTCCATTCCAATACTAGACTGCTCCAATTTTGAATAGTGCCAATCACTATATGTTCTAAATGCCAGATAAAATCTCCATCAAAGCTGCCCTTTGCGCCTGTCCATTGTTCGGTAAAATATATTTTCTTATCGGGATGTTTTTGATGCACTTCAGATAGCGCATCTTCTTTACCTAAGTACAAATGAAAGGCAGTGGCTGCTGCATATGATTTTGCTTTAGCATCATCTAAAATGTTGATAGGATAATTGGGATGATCAGCATTGTGGTCAAATAATACGATTTCTGATTTTATTTTTTCTTTTTTAAAAATGGGCCCAAGGTAGTCTCTCAAAAATTCTTTTTGTTCTTCTGAATTCATCAATAAACTTGGATTATTGCCCCCATGCTCGGGTTCGTTTTGCATGGTGATGGAACTGATTGAAATTCCTTTCGCCTTCATAGCCTTGATGTATTTCACAAAATACTGAGCATAGGAAGCATAGTATTTTTTTAATAGGCTTCCACCCATACTGCCATTGTTTGACTTCATCCATACTGGAGGACTCCAAGGGGAAGCCATGATTTTCAAACCAGGTTGAATGGCCAATGCTTTTTTTAGTATCGGAATTAAATGCAAGGTATCCTCAGACAATGAAAAATTAGTGAGCGCCGAATCGGTGGCGCCCTTGGGCAAATCATTGTAACTAAATACATGGGCATCTAAATCAGAAGCGCCCATGCTAATTCTTATATAGGATACGCCTAAATCATTGGGGCCTTTACCAAAAATTTCTTTAAGGATGGCCTTTTGTTTATCGGGCGCTAATTGGTCAATTAATTGGGCAGAACCACCAGTTAAAGCATAACCAAAACCTTCCATGGTTTGAAATTTTACTTTGCTATTGACTGTAATAGTATTGGCCGTTTCTTTAAGCTGCTGTTGGCTTGAGGAAGCAACTAAGGCTTGCTCTTTAAATTTTACCAACCCATTTGCCGTAGTGGTAAATATTTGAGCAGATGCTTGCAGGGTGCAAAACATCCAACTAAAAGCAATAAATTTTTGTAAATTTTTTCTCATAAAAATTGATTGAATAAATATACTTTTTTTTACCTTATTTTGGCTAAATCGCACAATAATAATTACCTTTTAGGATGCATTCAGCCTCTAGTTTTAAACCACCACCTTTGCAAATAAATTATTTGGGGGATCATGCGCTATTGGTATCCATCCATTCCTCTGTTTCCGAAGAAACGATGGCCTATATTAGACAAATTACAGAGACCTGCAAGACATTAAAAAATAAGCATCCATGGATCAAGGACATCATTCCAGCCTACCAAACTATTACGGTGGTTTTTGATATAACTAGCTATTTCCAGCATCAGACCGACGAACCATTATTTGTTTTTAAAAAATTATTAGTGACTCAACTGGAGGCTTTGCCTCTTATAAACAATACAAACAATAACAAAATCATTCAAGTGCCTGTTTGTTATGCGCTAGATTTTGGTATTGACTTAGCCCATATGGCTGCTTTAAAAAATACCACCATCGAAGAAATCATTCAAATTCATAGCAGCGAAATATATTCAGTGTATTGCTTAGGATTTATGCCAGGCTTTGCCTACATGGGCAATGTGCATGAAAAAATTCAAATGGCCAGGCATCCTGCCCCTCGGGCCAAGGTTTTGGCTGGAAGTGTTGGTATTGCTGGGCCGCAGACGGGTGTATATCCAATGGACAGCCCAGGCGGCTGGCAAATTATTGGCAGAACCCCAATTAAAATTTTCGATCCTGAACCCAGTAAATTGGCCTTGTTGCAAACAGGAGATCGTATTCAATTTTATTCTATTGATCGAAAAACATTTGACAACATGAAGGAGACAGAAAGATAATTTGAATAAAACAATTGGATCCTTTATTTTCATTGATCATTAAACACAAAGCATGGGCCTACTCTCACAATATTCTTTACAAACCTGGGGCATTATGCTACTCGCTTCTTTTTTCATAGGGCTCACCAAGGCCGGCCTTAAAGGCATTGATATGTTGAGTGTTACCCTCATGGCCTTTGTATTTGGAAGTAAGGCTTCTACAGGCATTGTACTTCCTTTATTGTGCATATCGGATATTGCTGCCGTGAGCTATTACCATCGTCATGCCAAATGGAATCATTTTTGGAAAATTGTACCATGGATGATTGTAGGCATTCTCATTGGCAATTTTATCGGCAAAGACATCAATGAAGCTTTGTTCAGAAAAATAATGGCGGTGATTATTTTATTTACGATCCTTATTATTTTATGGATGGAGTTTAGAAAATCAAAAAAAGTACCTACCCACCCAATGTTTGTTGCAAGCACTGGTTTAGCTGCTGGCATTACCACCATGCTTGGCAATTTGGCTGGCGCATTTTCCAATTTGTATTTCTTGGCTATGCGTTTTGAGAAAAATGATTTTATAGGCACTGCTGCATGGATTTTTCTTTTCATGAACTTATTCAAATTGCCCTTCCAAGTATTTTATTGGAAAAACATAAGCTTAGAAAGTCTTCAAATAGACAGTGTATTATTACCTACCCTAGCCATTGGATTTATAGTAGGTTTAAAATTGGTAGACAAAGTGCAAGAAAAAAATTATAGAAAACTAATTATTGTTTTAACCTTAATTGGTTCTGTGTTTATGTTGTTTAAGAAATAATTTAATTGATTGCTTAGTCCTTGATTAATTTTTTGATGACTAAGCCCCCCACTTGCTTACCCATCTCAGCGCCTGTATTCACACTGATAATATAATGAATACCGCCGTATACCCTACTCATAGAGCATTCTGCAGCTGCTTGATTGAAGGAATTAAATTTTCTTTTCAATCCGATATAATGGTAATCACTTGAATCCTCAAAGGCAATATTGTCTCCATACAATTTAGTCAATACCGTTGCAGCAGAAGCCGTAATGGTACTATGTCCGCTGGTGTATTCTGGAAAAGGAGGCGTTTGTAATAAGGGTGCCCAACCTTTGTCCATGAGCTCATTGATGGCAGTGACAGGTCGCACATAACTGCTTCTGTATTTTTCGTCCCAACAAGAAATAAATCCATCAAACAAAGCAATAGAAGTTAACGCAAAAGTTTGTGCTGCTTTCACAGGATCTACTTTAGATTGCTCAATAATTTGTGCAGCAATACCCATCCAGTGTCCACCGGGTGTAATTTTCTTATTGCCATACATCAAATGACCATCGTGTTCCAACACAAATGGATTGTCATCCCAATACTTAGCAATTAATTTTTGCTCTTCTGTTAAATTTTTATTGATATCATAAACTTCCTTCATCATTTTAAAATAAACAGAACCTGGTTTGGTATCATAGACTGGAGGACGATTGGGTTTGAATTCTGAAGCAGAATCTAATACCATCGGCATCATTGTATTCCAACACCATTCCACCCCATCTAAATAATCTGGAGGTGTAGGTCTCCATTTACCTGGTTCGTTGTTGCCTAAATATTTGGCCTTACCTCTGGATTTAAAATAACCATCTTTTTTAGCCCTTGCCATGACTGCAGCGCCTACCGTATCTCCAAATTCAATAGATGCTTTATAAGTAGCCTCATCCAATAAATCTTTGTACGCCGCATACACTTTATTTTCATAGGCGCTTAAAGAGTCTACTGAAAATACTTTGACATTTCTGGCCACTTTAAAAAATGCTTTGGAAGCAGCTAAATTAAAATTGTACTTTTTATTTTTATCAGGCTCAGGCATTTTTCCAAATCCATTTAAACTTTCTGCGATGGAAACTGATCCAGGCTTTGAAAAGCGAATGGCTTCATAAGAAGCAATAGAAGAATAGACATAAATTCTACTGGCCACCGGAGGCGTAAATACATCATAAATGATTACCTGGGTTAATTGATCCTCATTCTCAATCAACATTTTTACTGGGTCTAGTTCTGCTGTTTTTTTAGCCGTACAGGACTGTAATAATAGTCCCAATAGAAATGCTTGCCCAATTAATTGCCACTTTTTTGTACTCATTGAATGAATAATTTAATCGTTAAAAATCGCCATTTTTTGCTTTAAAATGAACGATTGAAGGTATCTGAAATATTGAAAAAAAACAAAAGGTATATAATGAGATTAATCAGCCCTAATTATTGGGGAAAAGGAGCTAAAAGTTGAAAAAAGGTGTATAAATACCCTTGAAAACTTAAACAGCGCTTGCATGTATTTGCCGTTTATAAAATGTTAATTATAAGGCATTTTTTCAATCTCAAAATTGACTATATTGAGTGTTCAATTTTAACCTTGCTGAACAAAATGCCATCCATGAATCGTCGAATTATATTCTTTTTTTGCTTATTTGCCCTCCATTCTATAAGTATAAAAGCACAAACCACTAGACAATCTTCCATTTCCTCCTTGTCGGCAAAAGACAGCCTGATCTTAAAAAATGGCAAGGCCAGTGCGTTCAAGTTTTACGAAATGGGTATTGGCAGTCAGGCAGGCAAATTTAATGGCAGTCAAGCACCTAGTTACAAGCCTGCAGTCATTGAAAAGAATCCCTACTATGCAATAGCTGCATTTAAAGAAGGTTCTATTGATTACGAAAACATGCATTACAACCATGTGCAGTTAATGTACGATGAAGTTGCCGACGTTGTTTTGCTAAGTGATAGCACCCATCAAATACAATTGATCAAAGAAAAGTTACAATCTTTCACCATTGGTTCAGATAAGTTTATCAATATCTGGGTAGATAGCAATGTCACTAATTTATATGCCTCTGGTTATTACCAAGCTTTGGCCGAAGGGCCCGTTAGTTTATTGAAAAAAGAAATTAAAAAAGTTAGGGACCGTATCATAGGTACTGAAATCTTTTATCAAATAGATGTGACCACAGACTATTATGTAAAAGAAAATCAAAATTTATACCTCATTGATGGGAAGAAAGCAATCATCAAAATACTCAACAACAAAAGTCAGGAGCTTAGAAAATATATTAATTCCGAGCGTTTAAACTACAATAAAGACAAAGAAGCTATGCTTATAAAAGTGGTCAATTACTATAACCTTTTAAATAATTGATGTGCAAAAATATTTAAAAGTTATATTTATCCTTACTGCCATGGCCTTTATTCATAAGGGTTATAGCCAATTAGACAGTGCCCAACGAATCAATTTAACTGGCAATAAAATTTCCATCAGTGAATTGACCAATCAATTAGAAGCCCAAACAAAATTACACTTCTACTACAACCCCATCTTATTCGCTAAAGAACAGTTTAGTCCCAATTTTAACAATGAGAAATTGACCACTGTTTTTGCTAAACTCTTTGGACAACAGGCCATTTTTTATAGTTTGGACAATCAAGCCAATGTGTTTCTTACTAAAGGAAAACAATTAAATGTTCAACTAACTGAGCGTTATTTTTCTGGCATTAAAGTGAACCAAAACAGCAACGACGCTTTGGCCGATGAGGACGAATCCAATTCCATTAAAGAAGCCTTGCTTGATAAAACGATTTATGAAATTGGTGATAAAAATACGGGAGGAAATAAAAAAACAATCGTCCTAGGAGGCTTTGTGAAAGATGCTAAAACTGGAGAGCCTATTGCTGGCGCTTCTGTGAATATAGATAATCCAAGAATTGGAGCGAACACCGATCAGTATGGTGGATTTACCCTATCCCTGCCAAGAGGAAAACACATTTTAAACATTCAAAGTATTGGTATGCGCGACATCAAGCGCCAAGTAGTTTTATACAATGATGGTAAAATGAATGTAGACATGACACAAAGTATTATGTCTTTGAAAAAAGTGGTCATTTCTTCTCAAAAGATAAGCAACGTGAGAGGAACACAAATGGGCGTGCAAAGATTAGACATCAAAACCATCAAACAAGTACCTGCCATATTCGGAGAGCCAGATATCTTAAGAGTAGTGACCACCCTGCCTGGTGTCAAAACCGTGGGTGAAGCAAGTACTGGATTAAATGTAAGAGGTGGATCTTCTGATCAAAATTTAATTTTATTCAACGACGCAACCATTTATAACCCTTCTCATTTCTTTGGGATGTTCTCTGCTTTCAACCCAGAATTGGTGAGTAATGTAGAATTATATAAAAGCAGTATCCCTGCCAGTTATGGTGGAAGATTGTCTTCTGTATTAGATATCAATAGTAGAGAAGGGAATAAAAAAGAATTCACTGGATCGGCAGGTTTGGGCTTATTGACCAGTCGTTTAAATATAGAAGGTCCTATTGTAAAAGATAAATCTTCTTTCATCCTAGGAGGCAGAACCACTTATTCTAATTGGCTATTTAAACAATTGCCCGATGAATACAAAAATAGTGGTGCTGATTTTTATGATTTAAACTTAATCACCACCCACGAACTTAATAAAAATAATACAATTTATTTTACTGCTTATGTAAGTAAGGATCAATTCAAATTAAACAGTGATACTTCTTACAGTTATGGCAATAAAAATCTTTCTGTCAAATGGAAGCATATATTCACTTCCAAACTAAACAGTGTATTTACCACAGGTGTAGACCAATACAACTACGAGATCAATAGTCAAAAATTGCCTTTGAATGCCTACAAACTTGGATTCGATATCCAACAAACTTATTTCAAAGCGCATTTTAATTATTTCTACAACAATAAACACAGTTTTGATTTTGGGGTCAATGCCATCAATTATTTATTGCATCCAGGCGATTATGATCCTGCAGGACCTCAGTCCATCATCGCAAAAAATCATTTACAACAAGAACAAGGTTTAGAAGGTGCTTTGTATTTTAGTGATCATTATACGGTCACTAGTAAGTTAAAAATTGATGCAGGTATCAGAGCTTCAATGTTTAATGCCATGGGGCCAAATAGCTTTAATAATTATGCAGTGGGTGCACCACGCATTGTTGAAAATATCCTTAATGCCACCAATTATACCAGTGGTCAGGTTTCCAAAAGCTATGGTGGTCCAGAATTCCGCTTAGGATTTAGATATGTAATTGATGAAACCATGTCCTTGAAAGGGGGTTTCAATTCACAAAGACAATACATCCATTCTTTGTCCAATACCACGGCCATGGCCCCTACCGATATTTGGAAATTAAGTGACCCAAATATCAAACCTCAATTAGGCAACCAGGTTTCCTTAGGCTTATACAAAAACCTTAGGTCCAATACCATCGAAGCTTCCATGGAAGTGTACTATAAAACCATCGAAAACTATTTAGATTATAAGAGTGGTGCTATTTTAGTCATGAACCCGCATATTGAAACAGATGTGATTGGCACTAAGGGAAAGGCCTATGGTGCAGAATTCTTATTGAAAAAATTATCAGGCAAATTGAATGGTTGGATAAGTTATACTTGGTCAAGAATTTTATTGCAACAAAATGACCCTAAAGCAGGTGAGTTAATCAATGGCGGCATTGAATACCCTGCGAATTATGATAAGCCTAATGATTTCTCCATCATCGCCAATTACAAGTTTAGTCATCGCTTTAGTATTTCAATAAATTCCAACTATAGTACAGGAAGGCCTATCACCTTACCTATTGGCACTTATCAATACGACGGCTCTTTCAGAACTTTATATGCAGGTAGAAATGCTTACCGCATTCCCGATTATTTTAGAACAGATTTTTCTATGAATATTGAGGGCAATCATAAAGTAAAACAATTGTTGCATAACTCCTGGTCTATTGGTGTATACAATTTAACTGGAAGAAAAAATCCATACTCTATTTATTATGTTTCAGAAAATGGAGCAGTGAATGGGTATAAATTATCCATTTTTGGAAATGCCATCCCTTACATTAACTTAAACATCAGGTTCAAATAAAATATGAAAAAACTATTTATCTATTTAACCATTTTGTTGACTGCTTTTGGCTGTAAAGAAAAGTATGTTTCTCCTGTGGTATCACCCACTACTGGCTATTTAGTCGTGGAGGGCATGATCAATGCAGGGGGTGGTCAAACTCAAATTATTCTTACTAGAACTTCTACCTTAGACAACCCTGCAGTCATTTATGAAAAAGGGGCTAAGATTTCAGTCTTAGGCGATGACAATTCCACCGTTGCACTAACAGAAGCCAGCCCTGGCAAATACCTGTCCGCACCTACTGTTATTTTAAACAATAAAGCAAAATACAAAATTGCCATTCAAACCGCCGACGGAAAAACTTACCAGTCTGATTTTTCTACAGTTCAGGCTACACCTACCATTGATAGCGTATACTGGCAAAGAGAAAACAATGGCGTTCAATTTTATGTAAACACGCATGATTTAGCCAACGCTACCCAATATTATGAGTGGGACTTTACGGAAACATGGGAATATCGTTCTCCTTTATTGCAATATTTTCAATATTATCAATCTGGTACTAGGTATCCAAATATTCCTTATTATCAATTAAAATACATTGATCCAGTTTTTCTTACTTTTAATGCGGCATTATACAAATGCTTCACTACACAAGAATCCTCTACCATCATTTTATCTTCCACATCTAATTTGACTCAAAATAAGATCAATCATCCTTTAAATTATATTCCAGTAGGATCGATTAAAATTGCGGAAGTATACAGTGTACTTACACGACAATATGGCATTAGCGAAAACAAATACAGGTACCTAGAAAAAATGAAGAAAAATACAGAATCTACGGGTTCTATATTTGATGCGCAGCCTTCTGAATTGGTGGGTAATGTTCATTCTATTAGCAATCCAAGTGAAATTGTGATTGGGTTTGTGGATGCAAGTATGGTTCAATCCAAAAGATCATTTATAAAAAATACAGAACTTAAAGATTGGAATTACGCTTCTCCCTGTGTGCTTGCAGAAATCAAGAACAATGAAGATTCTATCACTAAAGTGCACAACTCGCTATTGCCTGGCACTGTCGCAAAATTTAGTCCCTTTGGTGGTATATTGTCCTACTACTTTGCTTCACCAGAATGTGTTGACTGCAGAATACTTCATGGCACCAATGTCAAACCTTCCTATTGGCCTAAATAAGAAATAAATATGAAAAAGAATTTTAAGATAATTATTACTTTGACTGGCTTACTGGCTCTAGTAGCTATGACCCAACAGGCAAATGCGCAAGCCAGCAATGCAACAGAAATTGCTCAGCAGCTTGAAAAATACACTTCCAATCATTTACCAGAAAAGATTTTTTTACATACAGATAAGTCTAGTTATTTATCCAATGAATTGTGCTGGTTTAAAATTTACAATGTAGATGGCGTATTTCATACCCCACTTGATTTAAGTAAGATTGCTTATGTTGAAATCTTAGACAACAATGCAGTACCTGTAGTACAAGAGATGGCCAGTATTGAAAACGGAATTGGACACGGCTCTATCAAGATTCCTGCTAGGGTTAAATCTGGAGAATACAGCATTCGAGCTTATACCAATTGGATGAAAAATTTTGGCGCCGCTTATTTCTTTGAAAAAAAGATCAATTTAATCAATACACAAGAGATTCAAGAAGTGGTGGTGGCATCTGATGTAGTTAAAGATGCTGACCAATTACAAATTTTTCCAGAAGGAGGTAATTTATTGAATGGTATTGAAAATAGGTTGGTATTTAAATACACCAATGCCTATGGTAAGGGAAAGGGCGCTATGTTATTCTTAGTCAACGAGCTAAAAGACACCATTGGAAAATCAACGGCATTGTCTAGCGGTATTGGAAGTATCATTTTCACTCCTACCGCTAATCATCAATATACTTTAATTGCTGATTCCTATGATGAGCAAATTGCAACAGCAAAATTACCCGCCATTTACAATCAAGGCTATAGTCTACAATTGACCAACACGGCAGTAGACGCCGATTCTATTCAAATAAAAATAGGCAATAAAAATACGCAAGCGAGTGCCGCTTTTCTAATCGTACACAATCATGGCGTGGTGAATCAAATCATCCATCCTACAATCACCGAGGGTGTCAATGAAATTAAGATAGCTACTAGCAGTTTGGGTAATGGAATTAATATTTTTACCTTATTTGACGAAAACAAAAAGCCAGTGAGCGAAAGATTGTATTTCAAATACCCTAAAGACCAATTAGACTTAGACATAAGCATTGATGCGGCTGAAATTGCTGGCAGAAAAAAAATGAATGTAAAACTACTTTCAAAATTACAAGACGGCAATACCACTGCTGCTGACTTATCTATGTCAGTGTATAAAATTGATTCTATTCAAAATATTGACCCTAGCAATATCATCAACTATTTATGGCTCTCATCTGACCTAGTTGGTAAAGTGGATGCACCGAATACTTATTTTGACGAAAGCAATGCTGGCCGTTGGGTAGCCATGGAAAATTTAATGCTTACACAGGGTTGGAGAAAATACAATTGGGAGAATGTGCTTAGTGCCAACAGTCCGGCCTTTGAATTTTTTCCTGAAGTGGCAGGTAAGATTATTACAGGTAAGATTCTACCTAAATTACCCAATGCACCCTTAAAAGACTTAGGTGTTTATTTGTCTATTCCTAGTTTAAAAACACAATTTAGATCTGCCTTCAGCGATGCGAGTGGGCATTTACTTTTCCAATTCCCTAATTTTTACACCGAGGATCAAGTCATTGCTCAAATTGAAAGGCAATACAACAACGATTATAAATTATCCATTGATAACCCTTTCGTAAAATCAACTACCAAATACCCTGCTAAAAGTTTTGGATTTGGCCGTACAGGTAAATATCAATTGAATCAGTACCACAGAGATATTGCGGTTCAAGACAATTACAATTTTAATTTAAACAATCGTTTTGTTTCCCCTTCCATCGATTCTAGTGCTTTTTATTATAAAGCAGATATTAATTATGAATTAGATGATTATGCTCGTTTCAATACCATCGAAGAGGTTTTAAGAGAATATGTAAGTCCTGTTAAATTGTCTAAGACCAAAAATGATTTTGAAATAGCAGTATACGATGAAGTCAACAAAAGATTTTTCAACAATTCACCATTGATTTTATTGGATGGCTTGGCCATTACCGATTTTAATAAATTCATGGAATACGATCCTTTAAAAATAAAGAGCATTGATCTAGTGAATAGAATGTATTTCCTAGGTAGTGCTGGCTACAGTGGTATTTTGAACTTTACAACCTACAAAGGCAATTTAGAAGGCTTTGAATTAGATCCCAAAGCCATTGTATTAGATTACAAAGGTCTTCAGTCAAGAAGAGAATTTTTGGCTCCTGTCTATGCGACCAATGATCAAATCAATAGTCATTTGCCTGATTTCAGACACTTACTGTATTGGGATCCAAGTATCAATATCAATGCTGGTGGAATCAAAGATCTTTCTTTCTATACTTCTGATGTTCCAGGAAAATATGTGATTGTATTGCAAGGCATCAGCCCTTTGGGAAAAGCAGGTTACAAAGAAATGAGCTTTGAAGTAAACTAAATAAGGATTTTACTTTGATGCGCCCCTATTCTTCAACACCATAAATGGAGGGCCTTTCTTCCAATCTACCTTTGATGGTATAAAGCTTGGTGCTACCGAAAAATTACCCAAGATTAAATCTAAGTACCCATCTTGATTGTAATCACCGGCATCCATGGTCAACCACCTACCTTTTTGCATAAGGCTAGAACTAGTTGGTGTAAAGTTATAATTGCCTTTATTCTCTAAATATACAAAACCCTCTTCGGGCTGATTTTCAAAATCTGCAAAATAGGAAATAGTGGCTAAGTCTAAGTCACCATCCTTGTCAAAATCCCAAGCAATGGCTTTGTAACATCCATTCAATGGATAAAAATATTTTTGTGTAAAATTATTATTGCCATCATTTAAATAGACATAGACCCCATGAAATGCTTTTAAAACCAAAGAATAATCGGCATTATCTCCACAAGTATAAACGATGTCGTCAAACCCATCTTTATTAAAATCGGCCAATTCAAAATAGGAAGATCCATTGATGGGTGGGAACCTTAAAATTAGCTCCTCTTTAAATTTGCCCTTTCCTAAATTGGTGTATAAAAAAAGGCCTTCCTCCCCTTGCGCAAATAAGACCCAAATATCCGGAAGCCCATCATGGTTGTAATCTTGAATCACCGCTTTGATGGCGCCTGGCTTGGTTCTTAAGCTATGCTTTTCGTACCCCCCCTCCTTTTTGTTTTCATACCAATTCAAGGCACCCGTTAAATAGCCAAATTCGCAGACGAGTAAATCTTGTCTTCCATCTTCATTTAAATCCACGGATTCAAATTGTACCGGTCTTTGCAAACGATCTAATATGGTTTTTTCCCCTTCTTGTGCAAAACGGTTCTCTTTGTCAAGCGATAAACTTTTAATGCTGCCATTGACTCCGTTGTCTGGATTTAAAATACCAATATCGCAGAGTAGCCAATTATTTTTTGAGGCTAGCCTATTGACAATAGGGCCCTTGGTTATAAAACTATCCACCAAATTTAATTGGGCATCAAAACGATAGATTAAATGGTTGAGCGCATCACTAATTACAAAAGGAATAGCTTTATTGAGGCTGTCTATTTTAACATAAGAAGTGGCAGGCACTTTGTTTTTAAAATTTGTAGCTACAACTTCAAACTGATTTAAGTTATTTCCGATGGGTACATTCCTGTTTTGCGGTAACGGTTTTTCGGGGGCCAGACTCACATAATAATCAATTATTTTTTGCCATTCTAATTCGGTAAGTAAAGGTTGAGTTGGGTAAAAATCGCCCGTAATGGAAACCTCGTATTTATTTACTTTATAGCGCTTGCCTTGATGCAAGAAAATACCCAATCTTGGCCCCATCATGGGCAGAATACCCTTTTCCCAGGTAGCAGCATCCACCCAATTGGGATCGGGTAATTCATGGCAGGATTGGCAATACTTTGCAGCCAATGCCTGGCCCTCCAGTACAGCAGGGTCTTTGATACTTTTTCTATTGCTAGGATTTTGGCATGCTGATATAAATAAGCAGCTAAAGGCCATTATTGTTATCCCAAAGAATAGTTTGCCCTTCATAGACCTTAAAATTTAATGATGCGTTCCGCTCCCTTGCTGTCCTTAATGCTGATAGAACTCATATTTGCGTCTGCATTGATAAATCGACCAGATTGAGACAAGAAAGAAGCCCCATAACTAAGTTCTCTTTTTTGTTTCTTGCCATTTTTATAGACAATAGTTGCTGCAATATCCATTGGCTGCAAGGCAATCAACTGCACTTTATTTTTTAAAGCAAATACTTTTAGTTGGTCTTTGTTTTGACTAGCCGCCAATAAACATTTTCCATCGACACTTCTTAATTTAACCAAGGCCTTGGCATCCCCAGGTACAAACCAACCAGAAGCAGCAATCGATTGAGCTTCAAAACCCCCTTGGCCATTACCTTTCAGCAATAAACCATTACTGGCATCGTACCTGCCAATGGAAACATCTGTGCCATAATCATTTCCTACCAATAGCACATCTAAATTACCATCCTGATCAAAATCTTCCGCCAACATGCCATTCATATTGGCATATTGCATATTCAAGGGCAAGGCCACTAAGGAAAATTTACCTTGTCCGTCATTTCTTAAATAACTATTTTGAAAATAATTGGCTTTTAATTTTAGTGCCCCTTGCATTTCCTTTTCGGTAAACATTTTATCAATGGTCGCTTCGGCATAGGATTTATAATTTTGAAACTTTGACCTAAAGCCAATCATTTGTTTGACCATATCGTCTCTATTGTGTACCGGAAATTCTCTTCGTGTGGTATCCAACTGAG
>CAINEG010000083.1 GCA_903847655.1 uncultured Bacteroidota bacterium | reverse complement strand
CGTTTGAGTAAAATAGGAAGGCCTACTAAAAAAGACAGACGCGATTTAGGAGAATTATTAGATTAAAAAAAGTCCATCGGTTTCTTTTATCTTTACAATATGACCATTGAAATTTTAACAGTACTTCCGGAATTATTAGCAAGCCCCTTTGAACACAGTATGATGAAAAGGGCGCAGGAGAAAGGTTTGCTCCATATAAAATTGCATAACCTCAGAGACTGGGCTATTAATAAACATGGTCAGGTGGACGACTATCAATATGGAGGAGGTGCAGGCATGGTGATGATGTGCGAACCGCTGGCCAATGCTATTGATGCATTAGAAGCGGAAGGCAAATTTGATGAGCTTATTTTTTTGACCCCTGATGGAAAAACATTTGATCAAAAACAAGCCAATGCGCTTTCTTTAAAAAATAGAATCCTATTAATTTGTGGGCATTACAAAGGCATCGACCAAAGAATTAGAGAACTATACGTGACGCGTGAAATATCTATTGGAGATTATGTTTTAAGTGGCGGAGAACTAGCAGCAGCCGTGGTGGTGGATGCCATTGGCAGACTTCTACCTGGTGTATTAAACGACGAAACATCGGCACTGACCGATTCTTTTCAAGACAATTTATTGGCTCCTCCTGTCTATTCTAGACCCGCTAGTTTTAGAGGCTTAGAGGTGCCCCCTGTTTTACTCAATGGAGACCCTAAAAAGGTGGAAGCCTGGAGACAGGAACAAGCTTTGGCCAGAACCCAAGAGCGCCGACCCGACTTATTAGCCGGAGAATAAGCCGTTTGTACTTTTTTTAGAAAAATTCCCTAACTAATTAAGGCTGTATAGCATACTTGAAGGATATTTGCACCCTTATGAAAATATTGCGCAATCTATTTATTTTAAGCCTCCTGCAAATGAGCATCAAATTAAATGCGCAAACCATCACCGAATACCAGAAAAATTTTCAAATAAATATACAAGCCAGTTCCAGCCCCATCGTATTGGATGGTATTTTAGATGAACCTGTTTGGAAAACTGTTTTACTTTCCAAAGATTTTACAAAAAAATACCCCAACAATATTGGTGCACCCAAACAACAAACAGAAGTATTGACCACCTATGATGATAAAAATATTTACTTCGCCTTTAAAGTATATGCCAAAGACGAACAAATTATCAAAAGTTTAAAAAGAGATGTGGGTTATGATGGCTCTGATGGTATTGCAGTTATTTTAGATCCATTGAATCAAAAAACCAATGGATTCATTTTTGCATTGACTTCTAAAAATGTTCAATCAGAAGATCAGTTGACCACCAATGCTGAAGAAAAACTTTCTTGGAGCTGGGATACCAAATGGAATTCTGCCACCAAAATGTACGCAGGTTATTGGATTGCAGAAATTGCCATCCCATTAAAATCTTTGAGATACAATGACAAGCAAAGTTTTTGGGGCATTAATTATTTAAGAGGCGATTTGCAAAGTAATGAATACAGTTGCTGGACCAAGGTACCGCCTATTTTTAAATCTTATGATTTAGGTTATATGGGTGTATTAAATTGGCCTACTGCTCCGCCTAAATCAAGTGCCAACAAAATAATATTACCCTACATCACCGGCAATGCCACCACTGATGATGAAAATGGGAAATTGCTGCAAAATACGGGCAATGCAGGTTTTGATGCCAAAATGACTTTGAGTTCTTCTTTAAATTTAGATGTAACAGTGAATCCTGATTTTTCTCAAGTAGAAGTAGATCAGTTGGTGACTAACCTAACTCGTTTCAATATTTTTTTACCAGAAAAAAGAGCCTTCTTTTTGGAGAATGGCGACTTATTTTCCAACTTAGGCAATGATTACTTTCGTCCATTTTATTCAAGAACCATTGGCTTAGACAAAGAAGGCAATGCCATTCCTATCTTATTAGGTGCAAGGCTTTCTGGCAACTTAAATTCAAGTACCAGGATTGGAATGATGAACATTCAAACAGGCGCCAAAGGCGCTTATTCTCCGGAAAATTTTTCTGCCTTCACTATTCAAAAAAGATTTTGGCAAAGATCAGTTTTAAAAACCTACTTCTTAAATAGAGAAAATTTTATTTCGGCAGCAGAGGTCAAAAAAAATCCTTTAGATCAATTTGGCAGAAACGCAGGATTGACCTTATTATTAGCGAATAACGAGGGGACTAAAAGGGCAGAGATTAGTTACCATCAATCCATGAAGCCAACCATTAACAATCAAGATGCATTTTTTGAAGCATCTGTTTCTAGAACGGTAAACAATTGGCATCTGCTTGGACAAGTGGGCAATGTTGGAAGAAACTATTACACTGATATGGGCTATGTACAAAGATTGGACAACTACGATGCCTCAAGGGATACCAGCATTCGAGTGGGTTTTAAAGATGTATATACCAACCTAAGCAAAAGATTATTTTTCAGCAAAGGGAAAATTGGAAGAATGGAATTGGGTGTGGAGGAATTTCTTGTATTCAATGCAGACAATAGCTTTAGCGAAAACGAGGTAGCATTAAAAGCAAGTGCTGACTTTAGAAATAGTTCAGGTTTGAAATTGACATTATCAACCTCTAATCTGAATTTATTGTACCCCACTAAGCCGGGTGATGGCCTTCCTATTCCAGCTGGAGATTATAGTTATAGTCAATTTAATTTGGTGTATTATTCAGACATGAGAAAGCTGTTTAGTTGGAATTTGATGACTACCCTTGGGCAATATTACAATGGAAGCATCACCGGTATTGGGGCAGGCATCATCTGGAGAAATCAACCCCATTTTACACTCTCACTGAATGGAGAAATAGACAAAATTCAATTACCAAAAAAATACGGGAATAACAATTTGATTTTGATTGCTCCTAAATTTGAATACAACTTTAATACAAAACTGTTCTGGACTACCTTTGTTCAGTTTAACACGCAAACCAATAATTTTAACATCAATAGTCGTTTGCAATTCAGGTATAAACCAATGAGCGATTTCTTCTTAGTCTATACCGACAATTATTTTACGGATCCAATGCTTAAAAATAAGAATAGAGCCCTTATCTTTAAGTTCAATTACTGGTTTAATTTATAACCAATTTATTTTATGGCTACCTCATTTAAAATAGAGGGACATTATGTAGACATTGCTAGAAAGCAAATTTTTCCAGCATTAGTGACTATTGACAATGGCCTGATCACTGCCATAGAAAAAATACCAACAGCCCCTAACCATTTTTTACTTCCAGGATTTATTGATGCCCATGTACATATTGAAAGTAGTATGCTTCTGCCAAGTTCCTTTGCACGCTTAGCCGTGACCCATGGCACCATTGGTACCATCAGCGACCCCCATGAAATTGCCAATGTATGTGGGGTAGAAGGTGTTCATTACATGATTGACAATGGCAAAAAAGTTCCTTTTCATTTTTTCTTTGGGGCCCCTAGTTGCGTGCCTGCTACTGAATTCGAAACTGCTGGCGCCGCCATTAAAAGTGAAGCAGTAGCTGAATTATTGGCCAGTAAGGATATTTATTATTTGAGTGAAATGATGAATTTTCCGGGTGTCTTGCATCAAGACGAGGAAGTAATGAAAAAAATTGCCGCTGCACATAAAGCAGGCAAGCCTGTGGATGGCCATGCACCAGGATTGAGAGGCGAAGACGCAAAAAAATACATTGAAGCAGGCATTAGTACCGACCACGAATGTTTCACGATGGAAGAGGCCTTAGATAAATTAGAACATGGGATGAAAATATTGATTAGGGAAGGTAGTGCTGCAAAAAATTTCGAGGCCTTGTATGAATTATTAGACGATCATCCCAATCATACCATGCTCTGCAGTGATGATAAACACCCAGATAGTTTATTGATAGGTCATATCAATGTTTTGTGTGCAAGAGCAGTGGCCAAAGGCATTGATCAATTCAATGTTTTAAAAGCCGCTTGTATCAACCCAGTAAAACATTATCAACTACCCACCGGCTTATTTCAAGTGGGTGACCCAGCTAATTTTATTGTGGTCAAAAATTTAATTGATTTTGAAGTATTGCAAACCTATATCAATGGAAATAAAGTTGCCGAAAATGGACAATCATTGATTCCAATGATTCAAGAAAAAACCATCAATCAATTCAGCGCCCTACCTATAATAGAACAAGACATCAAAATTGACGCATCCACCTACCCAAATAAAGAAGGACGCATCCCTGTCATAGAAGCCATCGATGGGCAATTGATCACGAATTGTTTATGGGAAGCAGCTTGCATCAAAGACAATGAAATTATTGCAGATACAGGAAAAGACATTTTAAAAATAGTAGTCTACAATCGTTACCATGCAGCCCCGCCTAAAATAGCATTCATCAAAAATTTTGGATTTAGCTCTGGCGCCATTGCTTCAACAGTGGCCCATGATAGCCATAATATTATAGCAGTAGGTGTAACAGATACTGAAATAGTGAAAGCCATCAATGCAGTCATTCAAGCGCAAGGAGGGATCAGTTGTGTACAAGATGAAAAAATAAAAGTATTGGGCCTTCCAGTGGCTGGACTCATGAGTATTGAAGATCCTTATCAAGTGGCCGCCGCCTATACCGAAATTGATGCGATGGCTAAATCATTGGGCAGCGCCTTGGGTTCTCCTTTTATGACCTTAAGTTTTATGGCCTTATTGGTGATTCCACACCTAAAACTAAGCGACAAAGGCTTGTTTGACGGAACAGCCTTTAAATTATTTTAAAATTGTCTACAAGAAACTTAGATTTGAAAAAATTACCATCCTATGGTGCATCATTTAAGTGAAAAACACAGCCTGATTAGCAATTGGATTGCAGAGATAAGAGATGTAAGTATCCAGCATGACCGCATGCGTTTTAGACGTAATTTGGAAAGAATAGGTGAAGTGGCTGCTTATGAAATGAGCAAATTAATGCCAAGCACCATCAAGGAAACCACCACCCCTTTAGGCATTCATTCATCCAAAGTATTGGCAGAACAACCCGTGCTAGCCACCATTTTAAGGGCAGGTCTACCCTTACATCAGGGCATGCTCAATTATTTTGACAAAGCGGACAACGCTTTTATATCTGCCTTTAGAAAACATCATGAAGATGGAAGTTTCGAAATTAGTATAGAATATTTAAGTTGCCCCGATTTAAACAATCGAGTCTTGATTGTTTGCGATCCCATGCTGGCCACCGGCGCTTCCTTGGTGCAAACCATTCAAGCCATTACAAAAAACCATCAGCCCAAAGAAATTCATATTGTGGTAGCCATTGCTAGTAAAAAAGGAATTGCCACCGTAGAGGCTGCCTTAGGTAAAAATATACCCATTTGGTGTGGCGATATTGACGAGCAATTGAATGACAAAAGCTATATCCTACCTGGCTTAGGCGACGCGGGTGACTTGGCTTATGGAACCAAAATACAGTCCTAAACCACTAGTTCGTATATTTACTTCAAAAGGAAGCCTTGCTTAAAGAACTCATTATAGCCATTCGCGCTTATTTTAGTGCACATCGTTTTATTCTAGAACATCAATTATGGAAATGGATGATTGTTCCTGGTCTTGTCTATGCTTATTTATTTGTATTAGGCATGACCTATTTTAGTCAGTCCTCCAGTTTTTTTATCGAAGCGATTATTTTAAAAACAGGATTAAAATCATGGATGGATACATTGAACAATGATTGGATTGGATTTTTTATTACCATGGGCAGTTTCTGGTTGTGGTTTACTTTGCTCTTGTTTTATTTTGCCTTGTTTAAATACCTTTTTTTAATCGTGTTCGCACCCTTCTTGGCTTATCTCCATTTACGCATTGATGCCATTAAAAATAATGTCCCCTATGTTTTCAAAATAACTACCTATAAAAAATTAGTCAGTAGGGCCTTAGTATTAAATCTAACCAACTTACTTTGGCAAACGGTTTACCTCATTCCAATTGTCCTCATTTGCACTTTGCCCATCATTGGTTGGTTTACCCCCATCTTTACCATATTGATAGAATGTTATTTTTTAGGTGCCGCCATGTTGGATTATAGTTTGGCTAGTGAAAATAAAAACAAAGTAGCCGCTGCCGCCTATGTGAACAACCACAAGGGATTGCCCATAGGCAATGGGATTATTTTTTACTTAATGCATTTTATTCCCGTCCTTGGTTGGATGACCGCGCCATTCTATGCTTTAATAGCTGCGCAATTAAACACTTTAGAAGTTAAAGACAACGCTTAATGAAAACAGGAAAAGTATTTTTATTGCCCATGGTATTGCATGAAGAAGGTTTCGATGCTTTGCCTACTGATCTAGTAAAATGGATTCAACAATGCGATGCATTTTTTGTAGAAGAAGAAAAAACAGCCAGGCGTTTTTTTAAAAAGCTATGGAAAGAAATGGTCATTGACAATTATATTTGGTATTCCATTCATAAAGTAGAAGCAGAACAAATCAATGCCTTTATTCAATTATTAAAACAAGGGAAGAATATTGGCATACTATCCGAAGCGGGCTGTGCTGGTATCGCCGATCCTGGTCAATTACTAGTAGCTGCTGCTCAAGAAATGGGCGCTACGGTAAAACCTTATGTAGGCCCTTCTTCCTTATTCTTGTCCTTAATGGCCAGTGGTTTGAATGGAAATTTATTTCAATTTCATGGCTACCTACCTATTGATGCTCTAGAACGCAAGAAAAAAATACAGGCCTTGGAGGCAGATAGCCAACAAAGGGGCTGCACTCAATTATTTATTGAAACACCCTACCGCAACAACCAACTATTAGAAGCCATTGTACAAACCTGTCATCCCCAAACCCGACTTTGTATAGCCGTTGATATAACAGCGCCCCATGAAACAATCAAAACGGCTACGATTGACTACTGGAAAAATAATAAACCCGAACTGCACAAAAAATTAGTAGTTTTTCTTATGGGGAAATAACCATTGCGTAATTACCGAAAAAAAATTGACCCAATTTTTTTGTAAGCTGCAGGGTGGAAAAATCAAAAGCGCACTGGAAAGCAGCACATCCCTTTGTATACATTTCTATTTTATTAATGCTGGGCATTTTTCTTGCCTCGTTTTTTTTAAAAAACAAGGACCAGCCTATTTTAGCTGCCACCATTATTAGCATTGGAATTTTACTATTACAATTTACTGTATGGATTTACTTGCCCCCAATTTATCGAAGCCTATTGGTATTATTGATTTTACTGTCCTGGGGCATGGCCATCTATTTGGCCACCCAAGAAAAAAATTTAATCCATCTGCCCTACCCCAAAACCTGGGTGGAGGCTGCTAGAAACTGGGTCATACTAAAAATTAATGCAAACATTCCAAACAAGGAGGCCAATGGTTTTGCCTTGGCTTTATTATTGGGTGTGAAATCCGATTTAAACAAAGCATTGCTAGAAGCCTATGCTCAATTAGGCATCATTCATATTGTGGCCATTAGTGGGATGCATTTAGAAATTATATTCAAGCATTTAACGCGCATCACCCAATGGATGCCTCGCCATAGATTTTTCTTAAGCTTGGAATTAGTCCTTGTATTATTAGGCGTTTGGTGCTATACCTTAATGGCCTTTGCCAGCCCTTCTATTGTTAGGGCCAGTATATTTTTTAGCCTCTACTTTATTGGAAGATATCTCGGGCAAAGCAATTACACTTTAAACACAATCGCAGGAGGCCTGCTTATTTTTTTATTGTTTGATGTAAAAAATATAGAAAGCTTAAGCCTTCAATTGTCTTATGGTGCAGTCATCGGTATCCATTTATTTTATCCATGCTTGTATAAATTATTACCCATGGACAATCCCTTGCTCCTATTTTTATGGAGTAATTTATGCATCAGCTTTTCAGCCCAGCTAACTACTTTACCCATATTGGTGTATCATTTTCATCAGATGCCCAGCATGGTCTTATTAAGTAATTTCATCATGGTTCCACTGAGCAATCTTTTACTCTATGGCTTGTTCTTCCTAGTAGCCTTACCCTCTTACTTTGGCCATTGGCTTGGCAATGGGCTAGAACAGTATATTTTATGGATCAATGCCAGTATTCGTTTTTTTAATGCCCTGCCCATGAGCAGCAGTTTAGCCATTGAATTTGATCAAATTCAGATAGCCCTTTATTATCTAGTACTTTGGCTGCTCTACAAGTGGTTGAATAAAAAACAAGCGCTATACTTAGTCTATTCAATGGCTTCCATAGTGGGCTATAGCCTGCTAAAGTTATTCAGTCAGTTTTAATTTTTGTGGAAAAGCTACCCACACAAAAAATTGAGAAGATAGTACCTTTGATTATGGAAAAGAAAATCAAATCGGCGCTCATTTCTGTCTTTTACAAAGATGGCCTTGCCCCACTCGCTAAAACCTTACAAGCTCAAAACATTACTATATACTCCACAGGAGGTACGCAAAAATTTTTAGAGGATTTAGGCATCCCTTGTATTGGCGTAGAAAGCGTTACGGGTTATCCTTCTATTTTAGGGGGTAGGGTAAAAACTTTGCACCCATCCGTTTTTGGAGGAATTTTAGGAAGAAGATACGAGGAGCAAGATTTAAAAGAAATGGCACAGTACAAGATTCCTGAATTGGATCTAGTGATTGTTGATTTGTATCCATTCGAAGAAACCCTTAAAACAACTGATGAAGAAAAATTAATCATCGAAAAAATTGACATTGGCGGACCTTCCATGATACGCGCGGCAGCCAAAAATTTTAGAGACTTGGTGGTCATTGCGGCCAAAGATGATTATGCAAAATTGAATGAGATTTTAATTCAACAGAATGGAAGTACTCAATTGGAACAAAGGAAAGCCTTTGCTGCTAAGGCTTTTGAGGTAGTGATGCATTATGATATCGCCATTAGCGATTATTTTAACCCAGGTAAAATTTTAAGGTATGGCGAAAATCCACATCAGGTAGCTACCTTTTATGGACATTTAGAAAATTGGTTTACCCAATTACATGGAAAAGAATTATCCTACAATAATTTAGTAGATGTAGATGCTGCCATTGCCTTAATAGGTGAATTGCCCGCCACTAGTTTTGGGATTATTAAACATACCAATGTTTGTGGTGTAGCGCAAAGAAGTACTGTATTTGAAAGCTGGCAGGCGGCATTGGCTGGTGATCCTGAAAGTGCATTTGGTGGGGTGCTCGTAACCAATGCGACCATTGATACTGCTACTGCCGAAGCCATACAAGAATTATTTTTTGAAGTCTTGATTGCCCCTGCATTTGAGGCAGCAGCCTTAACTATTTTAACCACTAAGAAAAATAGAGTCTTATTAGCATTAAAACCTGGTGTTGCATTCAACCCAAGTCAAAAAAAATCTATCCTTAACGGAATTTTGGAACAAGGATTGGATCATGGAAATTATACTAGTTGGGAGGAAGTAGGCGCAAGACCATGCAGCGCTGAAGAAAAAGAAAATTTAATTTTTGCTAATATTATTTGCAAGCATTTAAAAAGCAATGCCATTGCGCTAATCAAAAATAAACAATTGGTGGGCAAGGGCTGCGGGCAAACAAGTCGTGTAGATGCATTAAGACATGCCATTGAAAAGGCCAACCAATTTAGTTTTGATTTAAAAGGAGCGGTGCTGGCATCGGATGCCTTTTTCCCTTTTGATGATTGTGTCCGCATTGCGCATGAACAAGGCATTGAAGCCTATATACAACCCGGAGGTTCTGTTAGAGACAAGGACAGCGTTGCCTATTGTCAAGCCCATGGCTTGGCCATGGTGATGACTCAATTGAGACATTTCAAACATTAGTGCAGCATGGCCAACAATAAGAAAGCATACCTCGCACTCACTGTTACCAGTGTAGTTTGGGGAACCACTTGGGTGGCCAGTAAAATGGGCGTGGCGCATTTACCTGCTTTTGAATTGGCCAGTATTCGTCAATTCATGGGCGGTAGTATCTATGTTGTTTTCTTTTTAATCATGGGGGAGAAATTGCCCAACAAAAAACAGTTTGCTTGGTTATTGCCCATGGCATTTTTAATGTTTGTTTCCTCTAATGGCATTGCCACTTATGGATTACAATTCATCACCAGTGGACTGGCTGCCTTGATTGCTGCACTCTATCCGCTTTCCGTTGTGCTCATAGAAAGATATTATTTCAAAGCCATTCGAATAACGCCACAAACCTTACTGGGCTTATTTTTGGGCCTATTGGGTATTTTATTTATTTTTTACAAGGATAGTTTAGAAATGCATGGTACACGTTACTTATTAGGTGTTGGATTGTCCTTATTTGCCATGATTACTTGGAGTGTCGGGTCTATCATCATGTCAAGAAATAAGATCAACATGAATGCTTATTATTCTATAGGCTGGCAAATGCTCATCAGTGCATTCACGATGGGCTTGATTACTTTATTGAGTGGCAATTATGTTCCCCTACACGAAATTCCAGCAAAAACATGGGGCATATTGGCTTATATGGTTTTAGGTGGTTCTGTTTTAGCCTTTGTGTCTTTTATCTATAGTATGAAACATTTAAAACCTGCTATTGCAAGTTTATATGCCTACATCAATCCTATTGTGGCCATCTGGGTAGGTTCTTTATTGCTGAATGAAAAAATGACTTTGAATAATATCATTGGCACCCTTTCCACATTGATTGGGGTATACTTGGTCAACAAAAGTTTGAAAAATCAAAAGGATCCGGTAGAAGCCATTGCAGATGCAGATGGCATGTAGCATTAGTTTTTATTCGACTCTCTCCAAAGTTGATTGAAGGTCTTGTTGGGAAATGCTAAAGGACCACGTTGATTGGTCCAACCTTTAAATATTTTATTGATCACCCAGTTTTTAATGGTGGCATTGCCTTGATTCATTAAAGTACGGTTAAGTGATGCTTGCTTCCACATTTTCCAAGCAAAGCTTTCTGCAAAATTAGTTTCTCCAGCATCCACGGATTCTTTTCTATTTTCTAATAAAAGCTCATGCAAATTGATGCGCACGGGACATACTTCGGTGCAATTACCACACAAGCTAGAGGCATAACTTAAATGTTTGTAATCGTGCATGCCTCTTAAATGTGGCGTGATTACACTTCCTATGGGACCACTATAAGTAGTGTCATAAGAATGGCCTCCAATATTTTTATACACAGGGCAAGCATTCAAACAAGCGCCACAACGTATGCAGTATAAGGCTTCTCTAGTTTTAGCATTGGCCAATAATTCGGTACGGCCGTTGTCCAACAAAATCACAATCATTTCTTCTGGACCATCTTGTTCATCCGCTTGTCTTGGGCCAGAAATAATGCTATTGTAAACAGTAACTTGTTGACCTGTTCCAAAAGTGGCTAAGAGTGGCCAAAACAAACCTAAATCCGAGATAGAGGGAATTACTTTTTCGATACCTACAATCACAATATGTGTCTTAGGCCAGGAAGCAGAAAGCCTAGCATTGCCTTCGTTTTCGGTGAGTGCAATACCTCCAATATCTGGAATAATAAAATTGGCACCAGTCACCCCTATTTCTGCTTGTACATATTTGTCTCTTAAATTTTTTCTTGCCACCAAGGTTAACTCCTCCGGTGTTAGATTTATATCTGTTCCTAATTTCTCATTAAATAATTTTGCGACATCTTCCTTGCTCTTATGCATGGCAGGAGTGACAATATGGTAAGGCGATTCCCCATCCATTTGTTGAATGTATTCTCCCAAATCTGTTTCTACACTTTCGATACCAAGCGATTCCAAATAATCATTCAAATGAATTTCTTCAGTCACCATGCTCTTGCTTTTCACAATCGAACGACAATTTTTTTCCGTAGCTATTTTACCAATATGATCCAATGCTTGTGCAGCATCTTCGGCCCATAAAACCTGGCCGCCTCTTTTGGTTAATTGATCTTCAAACTGAGTTAAGTAAGTATCTAAATGTTCAATGGCTTCCCATTTTCTGTTCTTGGCCCTTTCTCTTACGCTTTCTAAATCGGTAAACTGTTCCTTGCCTTTAGGTACTACGGCATTGTATTTGCCAATATTAAAATTAATTTTTCTTCGATGTTCTAAGTCAACCGCTTTGGCATTGCTTTTGGTAAGAAAAGATTGGGCGAAGATGTTTTGCATACGTACAAAAATAACTATTTATTCTTTAGATGTTTTGCTGAGGCCGCCAAGGCTTCATAGAAAGTTTCCCCATACTTTCTAACAATGGACTCCTTCAAAAATTCATAGGCAGGTACTTTCAATTTTACACCCAAGGAGCAGGCTGCTTTGCAAAGATCTTCTCTAGGTTCATAATTCATGTATTCCATAGAAGGGTCTGCCTTGCTTTTTTGCACCTTAATGGGAAACAAATGGCAGCTGATGGGTTTTTTCCAAGGAATCTTGCCGTCATTGTAGGCCTGTTCAAAAGCACATTTAATGATACCTGCTTTGTCTCTGAAACCATAAGCACAAATTTCTCCATTCAAGGTGGGGGTTACCCATCCAAATTCTCGGTCATATAAAAATTGGCCTACTTGTTTTACTTCTTTAATACCTTCCTTAGTCATATAGGGCTCCACTATATCATAATACTCCTTGATGAATTCTTTTTCTTGATTTTCTAAGGGCGCGCCTGCATCCCCATCTTCACAACAACCGCCTTTGCATTTGGTCAAATCGCAAACAAATTGTTCTTCCACCACCCTATCACTCACTAAAACATTGTCAATAATAATCATAGCTAAATTTATAGTACAAAGATAGTTTTATTTCCAACGAAATGTATTCACTAAATGCTTCAAGTCTTTATATAAAAAAGCATTCACGGGGGCCAAGGAATCCTCATTGGGTGTGGTGTCAAAATACAAGGCTCCTCTAAAAAAATGGGTGGTAGAATCGGTTAAAAAAAACTGATAGCTGGTGGCCACATCGCCGCCAATATGAAAAAACACCCCCTCTACGCCATGGTCATTAGAAAACAAGGAATCAGCAATAAAACTGGCCCTGCTATTGTGATTATTGGCAAAAGTATAGGCATCTCTAATTAGTGTATCCAATTGTTGTGCATGCATTTTAGTATAACTTACATAAATGGTGGCGGCCATGGATGGAAAATGAATATTGATCCAAGAATCCGTTTTTTTACTGGCTCCAAAATAATTGATGTTCTTATCTATTTGCGCATAGCTGGGGTATTCAAAAGTATAGGGATAACCTGGCTCATTAAAACTTTGATACGATTTTGAAGGAAAGCTAATGGCCTCGTAGCCTTTGCTTTTGGCAACAAAAGGCGTGTTGCAAGCGGTTACAAATAAAATACCGACAATAAAAAAACTAAATAAAAACCTAGACATGGTCAGGGTTTTGAGCAGGCAATGGAACAATAATTAATTGTATTTTATGTATTCTGTTTTTTTGAATTTCCATGACTGTAAAACTAAATTGTTTATACTTAACTACCTGTTGCGCTTCGGGGAAATGACCTGCAATTTCTAAGAACAAACCAGCCATCGTATCGCTTTCCCCTTTCACTGCATCAAAGGTGTTACTGGGAATATCAGTAAAATTACAAAAATCATTGATGGCTGTTTTGCCCTCCATAATAAAATGATAGTCATCTATTTTTTTAATCATGGATTCTTCTTCATCAAATTCATCTTTAATGTCCCCCACAATTTCTTCTAAGATGTCTTCTAAAGTAATGATGCCGCTAGTGCCTCCAAATTCATCCACTACTACAGCAAAGTGAATACGTTTCAATTGAAACTCTTTCAATAAATCTTCAATCATTTTTTGTTCATGTACAAAAAATGCAGGTCGAATCAATTGCCTCCAATTGTAATTGGCGCCTTCATTGATATGAGGAATGATGTCCTTGGTATGAATCATCCCAACAATGGTATCTAAATCTTCTTTGTAAATAGGAAACCTGCTGTAATTGTGGGCCTTGATATGTTCTAGCAAATCATTAAAATCCAATTGCTCTTCTACGCCATCCACGTCCAGCCTAGTTTTCATGATTTGTTTGACCGATATATTTCCAAACTTCACAATGCCTTTCAAAATATTTTTTTCATTGGTTTGGTGCACGGGCGAAGTAGTCAATTCTATGGCATGGTCTAGTTCCTCCATGCTGTAGGAATTGTTGCGCTTTTTGGCCATAATTTTTTCTATGCTATTGGTATACTTTACCATAAACGAACTAGGCTTAGAAAAAATAAAATAAACCCCTTGAATAATTAAGCTAAAGTCTTGTGCAAAACGAATATTGTTTTGTGTGGCCATCACCTTGGGCAAGATTTCTCCAAAAAATAATATAAGCAGGGTAACCAAAACCACTTTGACCACAAATTCAAAACCAGGTAAAGCAATTTTATCAAAGATGAAAAAATGATCAATGACTACATTGGCAATTAAAATGATGCAAATATTGATAAAACTATTAGCGATCAACATGGAGGTCAATAGCTTCTTAGGTTGTTCTAGTAATTGGATAATTCTTTGGAAAGGTCGATAGGGTTTGTTTTTGATAGACTGAATGTCTTTGTAAGACAAAGAGAAAAATGCTACTTCCGAACCAGCAATGATAAAGGAAAGAAACAAAAGAATACACATTAAAATTAGTAAGCCACTGTCTTGTTGCAATTGCAACAAATAATTGATCGAAGAAATAAATAGTGGTCCCGAATGAGGTTCCAAGGTCAGGTTGTTTTATGAGTGGAAAGTTACTGATTTTAAAAAGACAAAATGAAAATTTTAAAATTTTCTACAGCTGGGATATAAAATCAACGATGAGTTTTGGAAAAGGATAGGCCTGCAACTTGTTTTTAGGCACCCATAAGGCCTTGGAAAGTGCAGCTGGCTTAGTTTTGAGGGCTACTTGAATAAATCTAACAGTAAGTTGTTGATGTGTAAGCAATTGATTCACAGGCTTGGAGATGATGGTTTGGACTAATTCCTTTTTTGCCATACCCAATTGTTGCTGCAATACTTGTTGAAGATAATTAGCATTGTCTTTAGGTAAAGCGTCGTTCTGCACTAAATAAAATTGGTACAAGCCCGCCCAAATATCTTCCCCTCCGCGTTTTTGTATCATGTATTGCTCATTGAAATTGAAAACAAAAAAATCAAATTGTCTTTTTTTCTTTTGAATCTGTTTTAATTTAATGGGCAGTAAATTGATGTGATTGGTCGCAAAAGCAACACATCCTTTTTGCAGCACACATGCACTACACAAGGGGGCACTAGGTTTGCAAACCGTTGCGCCAAAATCCATTAAAGCCTGATTGTAAATGCCCGCCTTTGTACTGGCAAGATTTTCAGCTGCTACTTGATTAAAATATTTAATGCCTTCACCAGAATCAATGGGTAGGGAGATGCCATAATATCTAGAAAAAACTCTAAATACATTTCCATCCACTACTGCATAGGGCAGATTAAATGCAAATGAAGCAATGGCCGCGGCGGTATAAGGCCCAATGCCTTTGAGCGCCAACAATTCCTCGTAAGTTTTAGGAAAGACCCCTTTGTACTGCTTTACTATATATCTAGCCGTATGCAATAAATTTCGACATCGATTGTAATAACCCAAACCTTCCCACAATTTAAAAACTTGTTCATCCTTGGCCTTGGCCAGTTGAAAAATGGTCGAGTATTTTTTTACAAATTTTTCATAGTAGGCCCACCCTTGTTCGACCCTTGTTTGCTGTAAAATAATCTCACTTAACCAAATCTTATAGGGATCTGACTCTCCTTTCCAAGGCATGGGTCGATCATTGCTAGTTTTATTCCATTGGAGCAATAATTGGGTGAAAGGACTAATCATGAT
>CAINEG010000082.1 GCA_903847655.1 uncultured Bacteroidota bacterium | reverse complement strand
TTTATTATTTTTTAATAATTCTAGGAATTTTTTGATCAATCAACATCAAATCTGCAAGCACGATGGCAGTCACTGCTTCTAATACGACAGGCACTCTTAGTGCAATGCATAAATCATGTCTTCCTTTTACTGAAAATATTTCTTGTTCATTGGTTTCCCAATTCAAAGTAGTTTGTTCTTTCGGGGTGGAAGAGGTTGGCTTCACTGCTATTCTAAACACCAAATCGTTTCCATTGGTATAACCACCTACGACACCACCTGCATGATTTGTTTTTGTTTTTCCAGTGGCATCTACAATGGCATCGTTATGATCCACGCCAAACATAGAAGCGGCTGCAAAGCCGGTTCCAAATTCAATACCACGAATAGCAGGTATAGCAAAAACCGCATGGCTAATTAAAGACTCCACGGAATTAAAGAAATGCTCCCCAAGTCCAATAGGCAATCCTTTCACTACACATTCAACAATACCACCCACACTGTCTTTAGCGTTAATGGCATTCTGCAAGCCTTTTTCCAAATCGGTTTCACCACCAATACTTACTATATGTGCTTTTACTTCGATGTCTTTTAAAACTCGTTTTGCCACCACGCCTGCCCCTACTAAAGCGGCTGTCAATCTTCCACTAAAATGCCCGCCACCTCTGTAATCTTCAAAACCCCCAAATTTATGGTGTGCCGTAAAATCTGCATGGCCTGGTCTGGGAACTGCTCTTTGCTTTTCATAATCTCCACTTCTGGTATTATTATTTTCAAATAACATCATGATGGGTGCCCCAGTGGTCACTCCATTAAATAAACCAGATTTAATGATGGGAATATCATCTTCTTGCCTAGGGGTAGTGCCTTTTTGTTGGCCTCCTTTGCGGCGTTCCATATCCTGCACAAAATCAGCTACTTGCAAAGACAAGCCTGCTGGACAACCATCAATGGTAATGCCCACGCATGCCCCATGCGATTCGCCAAATAGCTGTACATTAAATAAAGTTCCAAATCTATTCATAGTTAAAATCGTTAGTACAAGGTAAGAAATTTATTGTATATCTATTTTTGCCCCCAAATGTTGGAGATGGGTAAAGAAGTCGGTGTATGATTTATTGATGGCTTCCGCTTCTGTAATTTCTACTGGTCCATTCGCACACAAGGCAGCTACTGCACAGGCCATCGCAATTCTATGGTCATGCTGAGAAAAAACTGTGGTTGAATTTAACTCAGTTCCACCATGAATCTTCATGGTATCGCCCTCTAAATCAATTTGAACCCCTAGTTTAGCAAACTCTGTTTGTAAAGTAAGTCCACGATCACTTTCTTTATGCGCCAATCGACTCACTCCTTTAATTTCACTCACCCCATTACAAACAGCTGCCAATGCAACTAAGGGTGGGAATAAATCGGGACAATCCGTAGCATCAAAATTAAATGCAGTCAAATTTTTTGCATCATGATCATCCCCATTAGGACCCACAATGATTCCATCTACATGAATCATAATGCTTGCATGTGCGCCAATTAAAGCACTAATTATTTTCTTGTCTGCCTGTGTTGAATTCAATTGCAAACCTTTTACTTTAATGGGGCCCGCAATGGCGCCAGCCACCAATAAAAAAGCTGCCCCACTCCAATCTCCTTCTACATTATATTCTATCAAAGGAAGTAAAGGTGCATGCGCTTCGAAATGAAAAGTTTCATAATTATGATGCTTTACATTCCAGCCAAATTCATTCAATACAGATAAAGTCAAATCAATGTAGGGCTTGCTTTTTAAATTCACTACTTTAATGGCTACCTCTTGCACTTCTGTGGCGGCATAAGCCATTAACAAGCCTGTTAAAAACTGAGAACTTAAAGAACCATCTACTGTTATATTGGCCGCTTTCAAGGGCCCTTGTATTTGTATAGGTAGTAAACCTTTGTTTGAATTAATTTGAATGCCTAAAGAAGGGAAAATTTCATCAAAAAAATGCATGGGCCTTTTTACTAAACTTCCTTTTCCTTGGATGGTTATGCTTTTATTAGATAATGATGCAATAGGGGTGAACATTCTAATGCCTAATCCACTCTCTCCACAATTCATCTCCGGCCCAATTGGATGGACTCCATTAGAATTTATCTCTATGGAACTTTCTTTTTGGGTTACTCGGGCACCTAATGTTTGAATCACCTCCAAGGCGGCTAGATCATCATTGGAATGACCTGGATTGTGGATGATGGTCTTGCCTTGATGCAACAATGCAGCAGCACATGCTCTTTGCATACTACTTTTGCTTGCAGGCGCTTCTTGATCACCTTTTAAGCTGGATGGATAAACTATTACTCGCATCTTAAGAATACAACTTTATTAATTTCTCTAATGATTTCATAGGAATGGTTTCATAGACTGCCTGTCCTATTTTTTTCAGAAGTACATATTGCATGCCAGCATTTGATTTTTTCTTGTCTTTCTGCATGATCTGCATGGCTTGTTCAATATCAAAATGCATATTAGTGGGCAATCCGTATTTTTTTAAGGTATCCACTAATAAGCCGGCATCCTTAAAGCCTTGCAACACTTGTGAAATTTTACTCGCATACACCATACCGATACTAATGGCATGGCCATGCAAAAGGGCATGTTGGTTTTCGATGGCATGGCCCAAGGTATGTCCAAAATTGAGCAACTTGCGATCCCCTTTTTCAAACTCATCCTTTTGTACCACTTTCACTTTTATCTGCACATTTTTTTCAATCAACAAAGCCAAGGCTTTTTTGTCTTTTTGATAATACTTCAAATCATGACTCGCCAAAGCCTTCATCATAGTAGCATCTTTAATGGCTGCATGTTTGATTATTTCCGCAAAGCCATTTTCCCACTGGTGCTGAGGTAAGGTTTTTAAAAAATCTAGGTCGTACAATAAAAAAGAAGGCTGTCTGATCAAGCCCACCATATTTTTATACAAGCCCAGATCAATTCCATTTTTACCACCAATAGATGCATCCACCATGGCTAGG
>CAINEG010000081.1 GCA_903847655.1 uncultured Bacteroidota bacterium | reverse complement strand
GGTGTTGTTTCAACATATAACTTTGGATTATCATTATTAACTACTGATGATTCTGCTGCAATTGCTAAAAGACAATTCGTATTAGGATTTCAAGGTGGATTTGATGGTGTAACTCCAACAAGAAAAGCAACTAAAACAGGTGATACTGATTGGCCAGGAATCCAACAAGGATTTGCATGTGGTACATCAATCGCTAGTGGTTCACAAGCATATGTAAAAGCAATCAACGCGGTATCTAACCCAGATGATTTCGATATTAACTTAATCGTTGCTCCTGGTATCATTAGAAACGCACATCCATATGTATTTGATTACATTACGGAAATGGTTGAATCTCGTGAAGATGCATTCTTCATCGGTGAATTATCTGATTTTGATGCAACGATTTCTGCAGTAGTAGACGAGGCAACAAACGTAGATTCAAACTATGTAGGTACTTACTACCCGTGGGTTAAAACAATCGATAGAAACACAAACAAACTAACAACAGTACCACCTTCAGTATTAATGCCAGGTATCTACGCAGCAAATGACGCGGTAGCAGCAGAATGGTTCGCACCCACAGGTTTAAATCGTGGTGGTATCATCGGTGCAGTTAGTGTATTGAATAGATTGACACACGCAGAAAGAGATACTTTATACGAAGGTAAAGTAAACCCAATCGCTTCTTTCCCTGGTGAGGGTATCGTGGCATTTGGACAAAAGACTTTACAAGATAAATCATCTGCATTAGATAGAATCAACGTAAGAAGATTATTAATCAAAGTTAAAAAATATATCGCTTCTACTTCTCGTTACTTAGTGTTTGAACAAAATACTGCAACTACAAGAAATAGATTCTTAAACACAGTTAATCCTTATTTAGAAGCAATTCAACAAAGACAAGGTTTATATGCGTTTAGAGTAGTGATGGATGATACTAATAACACACCAGATGTAATTGATAGAAATATCTTAGCTGGTCAGATTTTCTTACAACCAACTAAAACTGCGGAATTCATCGTGTTAGACTTCAACATCTTACCAACTGGTGCATCATTCACAGCGTAAAAAATTAAAAAAATAGAAACATTATATTTATTAGTATAATAGGAGAAAAAATAAAATGGCACAAGTATTAGATTTTAACGAAATGTTTTATACCAACTTTGAACCAAAAACGAAAAATCGTTTTATAATGGATATTGGTGGTATACCTTCATATATGATAAAAACAGCTAATAGACCAAACATTCAGTTTGAGACTATCACATTAGACCATATCAACATTCAAAGAAAGTTGAAAGGTAAAGGAACTTGGCAAGATTTGGAGATTACTCTATTCGACCCAATCGTTCCATCAGGTGCTCAAGCAGTAATGGAGTGGGTACGTTTATCACATGAATCATTAACAGGACGTGATGGTTACGCTGATTTCTACAAAAAAGATGTAGATATCTATATGTTAGGACCAGTAGGTGATAAAATTGAACAATGGAAATTAAAAGGTGCATTTATTTCAAACGCACAATTTGGTGACTTAGATATTTTGCTAGAAGGTCAATGGTCACATTTTAGATGTGAAATTATTTATGTTGGCTTAGATGGTGAATCATTAAGTTTAGGTGCTGGT
>CAINEG010000080.1 GCA_903847655.1 uncultured Bacteroidota bacterium | reverse complement strand
CGCACATCTTGAATGTAATGGTTCAATAATCTTGGTTTTGTAATTACATGTAAAAATGAATGAACAATTGATTGAATACTCTTCAATTGCATTACGGAGAATTGCCTGTGCATTAGGTGTTAAGTAATCTGCCTCATCAATAATGATAACTTTTCTACCACCAGATAAGGACATGGATGTTGCATAGTTTCTAACCTTAACACGAATGGTATCTACACCATTCTCATCAGAGCCGTTAAGAACTAGATAATCACAACCAACTTCTTTACACATAGCTTTCGCTACGGTTGTTTTACCTACACCGGGACCACCAGCAAGAAGGAGATTCGGAATGTTTTTCTGATTAACATATTCCTGAAATGGTTTCTTTAACCTTTCAGGTAGAATACAATCCCGAATCGTTTGAGGCCTGTGAGTTTCTACCCACAACAAATTTTCCATCATATAAATCCTTCATCAAATTAAACTTCACTAAGTCTTGTTGCAACTTCCATATAATTATCATTTAATACAATGAATTCACCATCATAAAAAACGAGAGTTGCACCAAGGGGTGTTTCTTTCACATACTTCACAGTATCAGGATTCACAGCCAAAGATTGGCCGGAATCCTTGTTGGTAAAATATTTAAATTTCATATCAACCCTTTGTAAAGGTCGAACCAACTTCTGTGGTAATCCAATATTCAAGAGCAAACTTCTTGTTGGAGAAATGTGAAATACCTTTCGATGAAATCTGTACAACATAAGCACCAGCAAGAATCTTGGAGATGTTTTCTGTTTTGAAAATCATCTTGAACTTACTACCAGTACCTTGAACATCCAACTTCAATGATTCGGTGTGTGCTGAATCATTTGCGGTGTCAACAGTATTCAATGATACGGATTCACCATCTGATTCTACGGAGATTTGTGGTGAACCAAGAACATTGGCTGCATCCATAATCCAACGGAAATCTTCAGCTGACAATTCAAAAGAAATCTCAGCATCAGGCATCGTGATATTCTTTTCTGGTGGTGTTACAATCATTGTAGGTTCACAAGCACGATACTTGATTTTACTACGACCTTTTAAACCAGAAATTACAACATTCTTAGAATCAAACTCTAAGCTTAAATCATCTTTGTGTAGTGAAACTACCGAAAGAAATTCATTCAAGTCATAGATACCAAAATCGGATGGAATTTCATCCGCAATTTCAGCTGTTGCTAGAATGTTTTTGTGTGAAGAAACAGTTTTAAGTGTTTTACCTTGTTTGAGGTAAATGCCAGAATTAATGTTTCCAAAGTTTTTCAATACTGCTAAAGTGTTATCAGATAATTTCATTTTAATACCTTCATAATTAAGTTTTATCGACAGAGTATATTGTATCATGTTCGTATAGAAACATGAGGCAACATAGAGCATGTGCTAAGTGATTCTTGCCTGATTCGGGGTCATTTTGTTCACCGTTTTTCCAATCCCATAAATGCCGTTGGGCGGCATCAAAGTATCGGCGTTTAGAATCAGGTACATGTATCCAATTATTCGGTTCGTATTTCTCGGCACCGAATGTTAGGATTTCAACAGTTGCTTTTAATGCATTTGGTGGAAGTAAACCATATTGCGGTTTACCACCATCAAATTTACGACCACCAGAAGTGGCAGTTTGTGAAGCTTTAATAATGTCTTTACTAGAAACACCCTCATAACCTGGATTATAAGGTGCCTCTGCAACCAATCTATCTTTTTCCAACATTACTTTAATCTTCTCTTCTT
>CAINEG010000079.1 GCA_903847655.1 uncultured Bacteroidota bacterium | reverse complement strand
CAGCTGGTTTTTTAATGGTGGAAGAAGCAGGTGGAAAGGTAACGGACTTAAAGGGAAACCCCTACAGCCCATACCAGCCCGGCATTATAGCGACTAACGGAAAAATTCATGATCAATTATTAAACGTCATTAAAGGCGGAAATTTATAAAATATTTTTATGTCAATAGAAAGAACCGAAATTGATAAATTGGGAGAGTTTGGTTTGATAGATCATCTCACAGAAAATTTTGAAACACATAATGCCTCTACTATTTTATCTATAGGTGATGATGCAGCCGTGATTGATCATTTTGGAAAACAAACAGTGATCACCACCGATTTATTAATTGAAGGGGTGCATTTTGATTTAATGTATACACCTTTAAAACATTTGGGTTATAAATCTGTGGTAGTGAATCTTAGCGATATCTATGCCATGAATGCGCAGCCTACGCAAATTACTATGAGCATCGCCTTTAGTAATCGTTTTAGTTTAGAAGCTTTAGAAGAATTTTATGAAGGTGTAAATATTGCTTGTGAAAAATATGAGGTGGATTTAATTGGCGGCGACACGTCAACTTCACAAAAAGGATTAATAATTTCCGTGACCGCAATAGGAGAAGTAGCACCCGATAAATACATCAAACGTAGTACCGCTGAAACTGGAGACCTGATCTGCGTTTCAGGCGATTTGGGTGCCGCTTTTTTAGGCTTAACACTCATGGAAAGAGAGAAAAAAATATTTGTAGAGAATCCACAAATACAACCCAATTTAGAAAACGAAGATTATATCGTAGGTCGCTTATTAAAACCAGAAGCCAGAAAAGACATTTTGGAACTATTAGAAAAGCAAAACATTCTACCCACTTCCATGATGGACATCAGTGATGGTTTAAGTAGTGAGGTATTGCATTTGTGCAAACAAAGTAATTTGGGTTGTAGAATTTATGAAGAAAAAATTCCAATCCACGAATCTACCCGTGCTGCTGCTTTTAAATTTGGTTTAGACCCTACGGTCTGTGCATTGAATGGTGGCGAGGATTATGAATTGATTTTTACCATGAAGCAATCCGACTATGATAAAATTACTTTACAAGAAGAAATAAGTGTGATTGGTTATATGTGTGATAAAGAAGAAGGCGCTAAATTAATTACTAAGGGTAAAAATTTATTTGATATTACTGCACAGGGTTGGAATGCTTTTGGCCAATAAAGTCGGTAAAATATAACTTGTTTTTTACTTAAGCCAAGACCATTTTAATGATGGACAAATCGGCGCTTAAGCAGAGTAGATCTGCCTTTCCGCCCATTTCAATGGTACCTAAAATTTCATTTTGCTGCATTACCTTAGCTGGATATAAGCTACACATTCTAATGGCTTCGCCTAAATCAATACTCACTTTATCCACCAAGTTCTTTACTGATTTTAATTGTGTTAAAGCCGAACCGCTTAAGACCCCCTTGCTTTCATATTTATCACCCACCAGTGCATGTTGATACAGTCCGGTATTAGTGGTGGTCACCGCATCAGTAATACAGAATAAACGATCACCCATTATTTTTTTAGCAATTTTAATGGCAGCAAAATCTACATGATATCCATCTGCCACTAAACTACACATTGCAGTTGGGTGATTAAACAAAGCGCCCACCATGCCGGGCGCACGGTGTTGCAATCCACTCATGGCATTGTATAAATGGGTGGCCACATTAATTCCATTGTCTAAAAAAGAATTAGCCAATGTATAGGTAGCATCCGTATGTCCAGCAGAAATAACAATATTATTTTGTTGAATTAAATCAATAATTTTTTGATCTATTACTTCTGGTGCAATGGTAATCATTCCAATAACTCCCTCTGCGTATTGTATAATTTCTTCCACTTCTTGATAGGTAGGTGAATGAATAATATCGGCCTGATGTGCTCCTTTTCTGACGACATTAATCCATGGGCCTTCAATGTGTAATCCCATACAACCCTTACCACCAATGGCCTTGTATGCCTTCACTGCATCAATAGACTTTAGAATAATTTCATGACTTTGTGAAGCAATGGTAGGTTGAAAATAAGCGGCACCTCCAGCCACACAATAATTATATATTTTTTCAATGGTGTCCGCTTCAGGAAATTCAGACAATAATTTATTTTCTGCGCCATAAATTTGAAGATCAATCAATGTAGGAACTACAAGAGGCATGGCATTATTAGGATCATATGCTTCTTTGGCGATACTTATAATTTTTCCATTTTCAAATGCAATCACCACTTCCGTCATCCAATCCATTCCTGTAAATAATTTTGCTGCCGATATGCTAGTGATCATAAATTTTGCTACTTAGTTATAATTATTGAATATGGAAAAAATCGGCATCTTTCCAAAATGGAAACTGGGTTCGCGCATTCGTAATTTCTTCTTTTTGTAAAGTAATGGTAAAAACATCTTCTTCGTAAGCACAGTGGTAGAGCACTTCTCCAAGGGGGCCAACAATTAAAGAATCACCGCTGTGTGCTATATTGTTTCCATCCAAACCTACTCGGTTCAAGCCCATGGTAATACATTGATTTTCTATGGCCCTTGCAGTGAGTAAGGTTTTCCAAGCATGGTTTCTTTTTTCTGGCCAGTTGGCTACATAAAGTAATACATCATATTCTTCTCCTTGTTGACGGGCCCAAACAGGAAAACGCAAATCATAACAAATCTGTAAATTAATTTTCCAACCTTTCACACTTGCAATCAATCTTTTATTGCCTGCACTATAATGCTGATCTTCTCCTGCAAAAGCAAACAAGTGTCTTTTATCATAATAGCCTAATTCGCCATTAGGCAACATCCATATTAATCTGTTGTAATATTTTTCATCTTCTTTAATAATTATTGAACCTGTGAGGATCGCTTTTTTCTCTGCCGACAAACTGCGCATCCACTCAATGGTAGGTCCATCCATCGTTTCTGCAAATTTTTCGGGCTGCATGCTAAAGCCAGTACTAAACATTTCTGGAAGTACAATCACTTCTGTGTATTCCTCTATACGCCTGATTTTTTCAGCCAACATGGCTAAGTTGGCGGCTTTATCTTCCCAAAATAAAGCTGTTTGTATAAGTGAAAAACTAAGGGTGGATAGGGACATTCTTTTATCTTATATACTAAAGGTACAATATTCAAATAAAAAACTTATTTCTTGTTTAGTGCTTGTAAAATGGGTAGGATGAGTGCCGATTCAAAGCCTCGTTGATTTAAAAAAGAATTGGTTTTGGCCATTCTACTCATGCCTCTTTCCCCTTTCAGTGAATTCCATTTTTTAGTGGCCAAGGTCAATAAGGTTTTTTTATAATCAAGCTCATCGATACTTTGGAGCGCTTTTTTTATATTCACAGGACTCACTCTTTTTTGTTGCAATGCGAATTTTATCTTTTGCTTTCCCCAAGCCTTAATTCTAAAATGCCCCCCGGCAAAACTTTCGGCAAAACGCGCTTCATTTAAAAAATTATCCGTGATTAAATTGGAGATGATTTCCTCTACTTCATCCTTGGTCATCCCCAATGCATACAACTTGTCTCGGACCTCTTGTTGTGCCCTTTCTTGATAAGCACAAAAATGCCGGATCCTTTGTATAGCCTGCTCTTTACCTACTCTAATTTTTTGCATTTTTATCGATAAGAATGTCAATAAGAAATGCTAAAATAGCTTTTTAATCTTAAGATTTTGCATTAGTTTCGTTAGTGTAATAATGGTTAAATTGTAAGACCTAAGCAGTTAGATTGGATGCCAGAGTCTGCAGCCTTAACCCATACCAATAAAACAATAGCGACCTATGAAATTTATCGTTTCTTCTTCCTCACTTTTAAAACACCTTCAACAAATTTCAGGTGTTATCAATACCAATACCGTATTGCCTATTTTAGAAGATTTTTTATTCGAAATAGAAGATAAAAAATTAAATATTGTAGCTACTGATTTGGAAACGGTAATGCGTGTTCAAATGGATGTAGAAAGTAAGGCCAATGGTCGCGTTTGTATTCCCGCAAAAATTTTGATTGATTCTTTAAAAAATATTGCAGACCAGCCCCTTACTTTTAATATTGATAAAAATTATGCGGTAGAAATTACCAGCGATAATGGTAAATATAAAGTGATGGGGGAGAATCCAGATAATTTTCCAAAAGAACCTACGGCTGATGATACCACAGGATTTAACATGACCAGTGGTGGTTTGTTAACCGCCATCAATAAAACTTTATTCGCCGTAAGTGGAGATGATTTGCGTCCAGCGATGACCGGTGTGTTTTTTGAATTGACCAAGGACAGCGTTCAGTTTGTAGCCACCGATGCGCATCGTTTGGTACGTTATAAAAGAACGGATACCAAGGCCAAACAAAATGCTTCTTTCATTGTGCCTAAGAAACCTTTGAACTTATTAAAAAATGCTTTACCAGATAATGAAGATCCAATTACCATCAGCTTTAACAGCAATCATTTGTTTGTGGATCATGGATCTACACAATTGATTTGTCGTTTGATTGATGCTAGATTCCCAGATTATAAAGTAGTGATTCCTGCCGACAATCCTTACCGCTTAACAGTGAACAAGCATGATTTTCAAAATGCACTTCGCCGAGTGAATGTATTTAGTAATAAAAGTACCAATCAAGTGGCTTTAAATATTACTGGCAATGAATTGCAAATGGCTGCACAAGACATTGATTTTAGTTTTGAAGGAAATGAGCGCATGAGTTGCGAATACAAAGGCGAAGACATTCAAATAGCCTTCAATGCAAAGTTTTTAATTGAAATGTTATCTGCTGCCGATACGGATGATGTATTCTTAGAACTTTCCACACCTAGCAAAGCGGGCTTGATTAAGCCTTCTGAGCAAGCACCAGGAGAGGACTTACTTATGTTGGTCATGCCTTTAATGTTAAATAGCTAATATAATCCCTACCCTATAAAGCGTTTATTTTTACACGCTTGAATATTCAAAACCCGGTGACCTAATCAATGGTACATCGGGTTTTTTTATTTACATTTATACTATAAAAAAACAAGCATGCTGGAGACAATAAAAAACTACTTTGAACATATACCAAGCACCCATAGAGCCTTGTTATTAGCAGGTGGCATTACATTTTTTTGGTTGGTAGAAATTGCAGTCCCTCTATTTAATTTTAAATATAATAAGTTTAAACATGCAGGACTGAACTTATTTTTTACATTCACCACCATTGTCATTAATTTTTTATTCGCACTTGTTATGGTGAAGGTGAGCGATTGGACAGTTAACCAAAATTTTGGATTACTACATGTTATACAACTAAGCCCGTGGGTGGAAGCTATTACAGGTTTATTATTATTAGATTTTATTGGTGCTTATTTAGTACATATGATAGAACATAAAGTAAAATTTTTATGGAAATTTCATATGGTGCACCACGCCGATACGCAGGTTGACACTACTACAGGTAATAGACATCATCCGGGAGAGTCGTTAGTAAGAGCGGTCTTCGCAATTTTGGCTGTACTTGTTTTAGGCACGCCTATGTGGATGGTCATGGTCTATCAAAGTTTAAGCGTAGTCTTAACCCAGTTCAATCATGCGAACATTAAAATACCAAAATGGTTCGATCAAAGTTTTGGATACATCATTGTCTCTCCCAAAATGCACAGAATTCATCATCATATTAAGCGTCCTCAAACCGATAGTAATTATGGAAATATATTTTCTTTCTGGGATCGTTTATTAGGCACCTATAACTATACACCTATGAGTGAAATTACTTATGGGCTTGATGTAATGGACAATTCAAAAGATAAGTCAATTGCTTATCAACTCAAAGCGCCTTTTGATAAATCGATAAAATCAGATTACTAATCCAATTTTTAAAAATTATAACAGCGCAATGACTAAAATTGGAGCCTTTATTCCTGCCCGCTATGCGGCCACACGCTTTCCAGCAAAACTAATGCAGGCACTGGGCGATAAAACAGTGATTAGACATACCTACGATAATACAGTGGCAACGGGCCTCTTCGATCAAGTATATGTGGTAACCGATAGTGAAATTATATTCAATGAAATTACTTCAAACGGCGGTAAGGCCATCATGAGTAAAAAAGAACATGAAAGCGGATCGGATAGAATTGCCGAAGCCATAAAACATTTAAACATAGATATGGTAGTGAATGTGCAAGGTGATGAACCCTTTGTAAAAAAAGAACCCCTTGAAAAACTTATTGCTGTTTTTAAAGATGATAAAGTACAAGTAGCATCACTTATGCAAGTATTAACCAATACAGAATTAATTGCCGACCCTAATTATGTAAAAGTAGCCGTAGATAAAAATAGCAACGCCTTGTTTTTTTCACGCAGCGTTATCCCTTATGCAAGAAATACAGATCTTGCCATTATTTATTACGAACATATTGGAGTGTACGCCTTTAAAAAACAAGCCCTACTTGATTTTACTAATTGGCCCATGTCGCCATTGGAGGCTGCTGAAAAAATAGAATGTCTTCGTTATTTGGAAAATGGGGTTGCTATTAAAATGGTGGTCACAAATTATATGGGTGTGGAGATAGATACGCCCGAAGATTTAATAAAAGCAGCGAAACTTTTATAATTAGCAGTTTATACCACACACTTTAATAATAAGTATATTTAAAATAATTATTAACAGGAACCTTCTTTATAATATTAATATTTAACTATGAACAAAGGAAAATTATTTCAATCAACTGTAGTGGCCGCCTTGGCTGGATTTATTTTTGGTTTTGATATGGTAGTTATTTCTGGTGCAGATAAACCTATTCAAGAGCTTTGGCATACCACCCCTTTATTTCATGGTTTTTTTATTATGTCCATGGCTTTATGGGGAACCGTTATAGGCTCTGTGTTTGCAGGCGCGCCCACTGAAAAATATGGTCGTAAAAAAGTATTGATCTGGTTAGGCATAATGTTTATAGCATCTGCTATTGGTTCTGCATTGGCACAAGATCCTTATACCTTTTCTTTCTTTAGATTGATTGGTGGCATTGCCATTGGTATATCTTCTGTAGCGGCACCTACTTATATTTCTGAAATTTCTAACAAAAACAATAGAGGTAAGCTAGTAGGAATGTATCAGTTTAATATTGTGTTTGGAATTTTGGTAGCCTATTTATCCAATTATTTTTTAGCTGGTTTTGGTGGTGCTAACGATTGGCGCTGGATGTTGGCGGTATTGTTGATTCCTTCTAGCATTTATACCATCATGACCTTGGGTTTACCAGAAAGTCCAAGATGGCTGTTCTCTGTAAAAAATGATGAAGCCGGTGCTAGAGCAAACTTAGCTATTGTAGGGGTTGAAAATATTGATCAAACGATACAAGAAATGAAAACCGCTAATGAAGAAGAAAAACTGCAAGGGGGGCTTAAATTATTTACAAAACACCATTCTAAAATTATTTCGATTGCATTCTTTGTTGCTTTTTTTAATCAGGCCTCTGGCATTAATTTTCTTTTGTATTATGCACCGAGAATTTTAGAAGAAGCAGGATTTGCAAAAAATAATTCTTTATTAAGTTCTATCTCATTGGGCTTAATGAATCTAGTATTTACTTTTGTGGGCCTGTGGTTGATTGATCGCATTGGTCGAAAAACATTATTAATCATTGGATCTTTTGGTTATATCATTAGCTTATCGATGGTGGCCTATGGTTTTATTCACCATAGTGCACCGGAATTTATGTTGAGCTTCTTATTGTTATTTATAGCAGCACATGCGGTAGGACAAGGGGCAGTCATCTGGGTATTGATTTCTGAAATCTTTCCTACACAAATTCGAGCCAAGGGCCAGGCCTTTGGTGCTAGCATCCACTGGATCTTTGCCGCCTTGATTACCTTGGTCACTCCAGTATTTTTAGACAGCGAGCATGGCATTTTCAAAGACAATCCTTGGCCCATCTTTGCTTTCTTTTGCGTGATGATGGCCTTACAATTGGTATGGATATTATTAAAAGTGCCAGAGACAAAGGGCGTATCTTTAGAAGAGCTACAAAAGAAATTGGTTCAATAATTTTATCAAACTGCTGTCATGTATAAAAAAACTATTTCTATTTTATTTATTTCTATTTGTTTAAATCTTAGCCAAGCAAAGGCTCAGGAAAAACTATATCAAGAAAAATTTCGTCCACAATATCATTTTAGCCCTAAAATAAATTGGACCAATGATCCCAATGGATTGGTCTATGCAAAAGGCGTCTATCATTTATTTTATCAATTCAATCCTTTTGAAAATACATGGGGCCATATGACTTGGGGCCATGCCACAAGCAAGGATTTAATTCATTGGAAACACGAGGCAATTGCCATTCCCGAATTAAAAGACACCATGATTTTTTCAGGCACTTGTGTGTATGACCAAAACAACAGCAGTGGACTTGGCACCAAACAAAAACCACCCATGGTGGCTATTTATACTGGTCATGTTAAAGATTTCAATCAATCTCAACACCTTGCTTATAGCGTGGATGATGGAAAAACATGGACCAAGTACAATAAGAATCCAATTTTAGATTTAGGTAAAAAAGATTTTAGAGATCCAAAAGTATTTTGGTTCGCACCTAAAAAATATTGGGTCATGTGTGTGAATCTTCCTTTAGAACATCAAGTACAATTTTATTCAAGTAAGAATTTATTAGAATGGAAATTTTTAAGTGATTTTGGACCAATGGGTGATACCACTGGCGTATGGGAATGTCCCGATTTAGTTCAAATTCCTGTCTTAAATTCAAAAGAGAAAAAATGGTTATTGCAAGTTTCTATGAGTGAAAAAATGCAATATTTTATGGGGGAATTTGATGGAGAAAAGTTTATTCTAGACCCTAATCAAAAAACCATTCTAAGGCCCAATGCGGGTCCAGATTATTATGCTGGCATTAGTTATAATCAACTACCCACCAATCATTTACCAGTGACTATTGCCTGGGCGAATAATTGGAGTTATGCAAGAAAAATACCAACTAGTCCTTGGAATGGTGCCATGTCTTTACCAAGAAATATGTGGGCTCAAAATATTAATGGCAATTGGCAATTGATACAAAAGCCAATCACTAATTTAAATGCCTTAAGAAAAAAAATAGCCCTACAAAAAGTAGCTCTTGAATTAAAAGACCAAACCATTGCGCTATCTGCTATAGGCATTCTCTCCGACGTCTATGAATGTGATTTTGAAATAAGTAGTACCAGTACAGAAAAAACAGGCATCAGTGTGTTGAATGATGATTTTAGAGGGGTTGAAATTGGTTACGAACCTCAATTGAAAAAAATATTTATCAATAGAACTAAAACCAATGCTTCTTTTGATCCCTCTTTTTCTGATATCCGCTATTTCACAGCGCCATTAAATACCAATAGCGATAAAATTAAATTCAGGGTATTCGTTGATAATAGTATTGTGGAAGTGTTTGTTAACGATGGGGAATCAGTATTTACTGTTCAAGCCTTCCCTTTGCATAGCGATAAAAACATAAAAATCTTAAATACAACCAGTCCTGGATCGGTTAAAAATTTACAGATTTATCCATTACAATCTATTTGGTAATAACTAACTTTGTAGGGGTATCATTTAAGTTTTTATCATTAATTGAAAGAATATGCAGTTTCGTAATTTTAAAATGGTCGACTATGTGGTCTATGGTCGCGGCTCCTTTAATCAGTTAGATGAAATAATTGCGCCTCATCGTAAGGGCAATTTTCCAATGATATTTTTCTTAGATCATTTTTTTGTTGGTAAGCCCTTGGCCGGAAGAATTCCATTAAGAGGAAAAGATAAAATAGTTTATGTGGATGTAACACAGGAGCCTAAAACCAAGCAGGTAGATGCCTTGGCTGCAGAATTAAAAGCAGAGTTTGGGGAAGTGAGTGGCATCATTGGTATTGGCGGAGGCTCTACATTGGATTTAGCCAAGGCTGTTGCTTTAATGATGACCAATCCAGGGTCTTCGGCAGATTATCAAGGTTGGGACTTGGTAAAATTGGCCGGTGTCTATAAAGTGGGCATACCTACCTTAAGTGGCACGGGTGCTGAAGTGAGTAGAACAACTGTATTAACAGGACCTACCCGCAAATTGGGCATGAACTCCGATTTTACTCCTTTCAATCAAATTGTATTGGATCCTGAATTAACCAAAAATGTGCCAGCCAATCAACGTTTTTATACTGGTATGGATTGTTATATACATTGTATTGAAAGTTTAGAAGGTACTTTTTTAAATGAGTTTAGTAAAAGCTACGGAGAAAAAGCATTAGATCTCTGTCAAAAAATATTTGTGCACAAGGATAAATGGGATGAAGAAAGTGATGATCAACTGATGATGGCTTCCTTTGCTGGCGGTATGAGCATTGCTTATAGTCAAGTAGGTGTAGCGCATGCAGTAAGTTATGGCCTTAGTTATTTATTAGGCACCAAACATGGGATTGGCAATTGTATTGTCATGAATCATTTAGCCGACTACTATCCAGCAGGCGTGCAAGAATTTAAATACATGGTTGAAAAAAATAAAATTGAAATCCCCACTGGTATTTGTGCTGGCTTAACTGAGGAACAATTTGATACCATGATCAATGTATCATTAGGCATGAAACCCTTATGGGAAAACGCTTTGGGCCCTAATTGGGAAAGCAAGATTAATAAAGATAAACTACGCGAACTCTACGGTAAGCTCTAATAAAAAAGGACGCAATTTTATTGCGTCCTTTTTTATAGCTATAATTATTTTTTTAATTTTTGAATAAATCATTAGAGGTTAAATACTTTTTTCTTTATTATTAAAAAAAAGAAAAAAATATAACTAGTTCGAAAAATTTTTAATTTTTTGAACAAAATCATTAGAGGGCAAATTCTGGTGCGCTATCTTTTTAAAAGCGCAGCAGAATAGCCACCTACTCGGCTTCTGCGACAACTTCTTTTACTTCAGGAATCATGCGCTTCATCATGCCTTCAATACCTGCTTTTAAAGTAACCATACTAGATGGGCATCCGCTACAAGAACCTTGTAACATTAAATTTACGATGCCGTCGTTATAACTTTTAAATTGTATCGCACCGCCATCCATTTCTACTGCGGGCTTCACATAATTTTCTAATAATTCTTTTACACGCTTTACAACATCATCATCATCTGCGTGTACGGTATTGGTGGCCTCTTGTTTAATTTTTGCAATTTCCTCTTCGTTGACAACAACACCCCCTGCTTCTAAAAATTCTTTCAAAAAAGTTTTTATCGTAGGAATCACATCTTGCCAATCTTCATTTTCAGCGGTCTTGGTAAGGGTAATAAAATTACTCGCTATAAAAACACTTTTAATAAAAGGAAAACTAAACAATTCTTTAGCCAAAGGAGAGGCAATAGCTAAACTTTCATCTGCAATATCGATGCTCTTTCCAGGGTACAAAAGCTTGTTGGCCACAAACTTCATGGTCTCTGGGTTCGGGGTCATTTCGGTATAAATACTTACGATGGTATTGCCTGTAGTAATCATAATTTAAAATTTTAGTTCTATGCCCTACAAAAATAATCAAAAAGGACAGCTGGAAGACCGCTTTAGTTGAATTGACCCTTTATTTTTCCGATATCGAAAGACTTTAGGGTACAATACTCAGCTTAGCGTAGTTCAGCATGATCTTTTTCTCCCCATTTTTATCAAATAGAATTATCGCAATGGGGTTATGGGCAGAACCTTCTATTTCTTTAATTACCCCAAATCCAAATTTTTGATGTTCAATTTTAAAGCCGGCCTCTAAGACCGTTGGATCACAGGGGGTAAAATTATCTGAAGGAATATGATTTTTGTTCAAGGTATGCGGGGCCACTACAGGCAAATAACTGGGCTTACTACCTTCGGTTTTTTTAGTACTTGTTTTGTCAGGATCATTCCAGCTTTTATTGCTTCCACCATGCATTCTATCATAAGCCGATCCCCAACCGCTAGATTGGTTTCTTGCTCCACCACCAGAACTTGTTTTATCAATTTGATCTTCGGGCATTTCATCGATAAAACGACTAGGATCATTCTGAACCAATTGTCCATATCTATAACGCGTGTTGGCATAGGTCAACCATAAATGTTTTTTGGCTCTAGTAACTGCTACATAAAATAATCTTCTTTCTTCTTCTAATTCTTCACGTGTGTTTACGCTCATGCCACTGGGAAATAAAGATTCTTCCAAGCCTACTAAAAATACACAGGCAAATTCCAAACCTTTGGCTGCATGCACGGTCATTAATTTTACCGTGTCTTCATTGCCTGTATCATTGTCTGCATCGGTGATGAGTGTAATTTGTTGTAAGTAGGCGCCTAAACTAATGTCCCCCAATTCTCCATCTTCGTTACTCGGACTTTCTGTCCACTCTTTAATAGAGTTCAATAACTCTTGAATGTTTTCATAACGTGCCAATCCTTCTGTGGATTTGTCTGTAAATAATTCTTTGACCAAATTGGTATGCTTACCCACTTGTACCGCCACATCGTAAGCATTGTGTTTGGTGAGTTGATTTTGAAAATACTTGATCATGGTCACAAACTCTTCAATGGCTGTAAGGGTTCCAGCTTTAAAGCCAAAACTTTTTGCTTTTTCTAATACTTCAAAAAAAGTAATATTTTGTTCGCCGGCTATCACCAAACATTTTTCCATGGTGGTTTTTCCAATACCTCTTGCAGGATAGTTGATGATTCTTTTTAAACCTTCTTCGTCCTTGGTATTGACAATAATGCGTAGATAAGCGATGTAATCTTTAATCTCTTTTCTTTGATAGAAGCTAAGCCCACCATAGATCTTATAAGCAATTCCAGTTCTTCTCAAACTTTCCTCGAAAGATCTACTTTGTGCATTGGTTCTGTATAAAATCGCAAAATCTTTATTGTAAAAATGATTTCTTAATTTATTTTCTTGAATAGCGTCGGCTATATATTTTCCTTCATCGTTGTCGGTCATCGTACGCACCAACTTTATTTTATCCCCTGTTTCATTTTCTGTCCACAATTCTTTAGGAATTTGTCCGACATTATTTTTAATTACATGATTGGCTACGCCAATGATGGATTGACTACTTCTATAGTTTTGCTCTAACTTCACCAACTTCACATCATCATAATCTTTCTGAAATTGTAAAATATTTTCAATCGTCGCGCCGCGGAAACTATAAATACTTTGCGCATCATCGCCCACAACACATAAGTTTTCATGCACAGCGGCTAGTAATTTGGCAATTTGATATTGCACCGGATTGGTATCCTGATACTCATCAATTAAAATATATTTAAACTTGTGTTGGTACTTGTGTAATACTTCTGGAAAGTTTTGTAATAGCTCATGCATTTTAAAAAGCAAATCATCAAAATCCATTGCGCCATTTTTAAAACAACGTGCTGCATAGCTTGCATATATTTCAGCAATGGCAGGACGGTTTGATCTTGCATCCTCTTGCTTTAAAAAAGTATCCATGGAATATTCAGCGGGACCTACTAAGGCATTTTTTGCACTCGAGATTCGATTATGTACAATATTGGGTTTGTACAATTTATCATCTAAACCCATATCGTTCACTACTGCTTTTATAACTGAGCGTGAATCATCCGTATCATAAATGGTAAAGCTTTTAGGGTAGCCTAACTTTTCACCTTCCGCCCTTAATATTCTTGCAAATACGCTGTGGAAAGTGCCAATATATAAATTTCGCGCATCGGTATTACCCAAGGCCTTTTCTACACGCTCTTTCATTTCTGCTGCAGCCTTATTGGTAAAGGTGAGTGCCAATATATTGAAAGAGTCTACACCACTGTGCATTAAATGAGCGATGCGTGTGGTCAACACTTTTGTTTTGCCGCTACCTGCTCCAGCAATAATCATTAAGGGGCCCTTAATATGTAATACCGCCTCTAATTGCTTTTCGTTCAAACCATTTAAATACGCATCTTGCATGCAGCGAAGATACGGGCAAGAACTTTCATTCTACTAAGAGGTGGAAAACTTAAAATGAAAATTTTATAAAAAAACCCCTCCCGAATTAACGGGAAGGGTTTTCAATATTTTAAAGTAAAGGAAAAGAAACTATTTCTTCTCTAACAATTTAAAGAATTGATCTAACTGAGGAAGGATCACAATTCTTGTTCTGCGATTCGCTGCTCTATGCTCTGGTGTATCGTTTTCAGTAACAGGAACATATTCACTTCTTCCTGCTGCAGTCATACGCTTAGGATCAATGCCATAAGTTTCTTGCAATACACGAACAATGGTTGTTGCTCTTTTCACACTCAAATCCCAGTTGTCTTCCATTAAATTACCACCGCTAATCAATTGTTTGGTATCAGTATGTCCTTCTACCATAAATTCTATGCCAGGTTGAGCAGCCAATACTTTAGCTACTTTACCTAAGACAACTTTCGCTTTATCGGTGATGTTGAAGCTTCCACTCTTAAATAATAATTTATCAGAAATGTCAACATAGACAACACCTTTGTCCACTTTCACATTGATATCACCATCGTTTAAATCTCCAATAGCACCTTTCAAATTCATCACTAAATTCATGTTGATAGAATCTTTACGTGCCATAGAGCTTTGTAAACCTTGAATGTATAAATCTTTAGCTCCGATATTATCCAATGATTTATTGATACTTTCTGCTTGTGCACCTGTCACTACAGACATATCTTTTAATTGACTTAAAACAACATTATTGTTTGTTCTTAAGAAGTCCACTTGCTTGTTTAAATCATCAATTGTGCTTTGTAATGATTTGGTTCTGTCAGCAGCTCTTTCAGCGTCTGTCTTACTTTTGGTGATCGCGTCTTGTGCATCACGGTATTTACCTTGCAATTCTGCATAAGCACCATTCAATTGACCATATTTTGCTTCTGCTTCTTCCAGCTTTTTAGGACTTACGCAAGAATAGGCACCTAAGCACACAATGGCAAGGGCTAAATAAATTCTACTTTTCATACTATAATTGTTTTTAATTAATATTCAATAGCACTAGGCTAGGGCAAAAATACTAATATAGTTTATAAGGCAAAACAATATTTTGTTAAAGCAACCCCCTAGTCTACCAAGTCTTCTGTAATCCCCAAATTAGGAATATATCCCTTAAAACCCTTAAAAAACTGCACAATTTTATGCTTATCAGCCTTTTCGTTCTCCGAAATGAAAAAGGGTTCCGCAAAAACCACCCTTCGGGACCCAAAATCTAGTCCTACCATCACAATGGGCAGATTGGCATTTTTGGCAATATGATAAAAGCCAGATCTAAGCTTGGTTACTTTTTTGCGGGTGCCTTCTGGGGACAAGGCTAGATGAAAGCGTTCTTTTTTATTAAAAATGGCCACTACCTGGTCTACCATATTGTGCTGTTGGTGTCTATCCACGGGGTAGGCGCCCAGAGAGCGTAAAAACCAACCAAGAGGAGGCCAAAATAATTCACTTTTGCCTAAAAAATGTACAAATTCAAAATGCATTTTTTTCCGAATGCCTAGGCCTACGAAAAAATCCACCCAATGGGTATGAGGGGCTACTATGATAATAGATTTAGGTAATTCAAAATGAAATTCACCTTCAATTTTCCAACCTCGAACAGTAAAAAGCCACCAAGCCAATAATTGTTGCATAGTATTAAAAACTAAAGTTAATCAAAACTGACAAATTTTTTAAAATGATCCCCATCAGCTATTTTATTTTTTCTATTATATCTGCATTCAAAAGGGGATCTACTTTTTCACTCAGAATAGGAATTAGTGCTACTTTAGGCAGGGTTTGATTTTTTGCATTTTTTTCATACCACTTATCATAGTATTTTAATAAAATAGAAAATGCTTCTTTAAAGGCACCTTCTTTTATAAAATCAACAGCAGACTTGGTTTCTAGACCACCTAATCTTTTTTGAATGCGCATGGTAGCTTCTATTAAACTTTTTTGATCAAAGCTTCCATATCCTTCTACAATAAAATTAAGTCTTTCTTCAAAAGGAATGGTGATAAAATAACAGGGACTATTTCTTATTAAATGGAACAAAGATGTTGGAATCATGACCGTACCAATTCTTTGACTTTCATCTTCTATCCAAATACTTTTTTGTTTTTTATTGACTTCAAATAATTTTTCTGCTAAAATATTTTCAAACATTTCTTGACTTGGTTGTGGCAATTGTCCAATGGCGCCATAGGCCGAACCTTTATGATGTGCTAATCCTTCTAAATCTATAATTGGGTAGTTTTTTTCTTGCAAAGCATGTAAAATTTCTGTTTTACCAGAGCCGGTGTAACCTCCTAAAACTTTTAAATGATAAGACAAATTAAATTGTGCCAATACCCAATTGCGGTAAGCTTTATACCCGCCTGTTAACTGAATCACTTTATAACCATACAAGTCCAATAACCAAGCCACCGCCGCACTGCGCATGCCGCCTCTCCAGCAATGCACATAAATAGTGGGCTTGTTACTAGGGTTATTTGGCTGTTTTTCTTTGATCCAATTTTCTACTGTTTCAATCATACCCAGCATCTTGTTTCCAAAAAGGGGCAAACCCGCTTTGATAGCATCTTCCCTGCTTTGTTTTTTATAAGTGGTGCCGATAATGGCACGTTCTTCGTTGTTGAACAAAGGCAGGTTCAATGCAGCCGGAATATGTGCATGTTCAAATTCTGCAGGACTTCTTACATCAATGATAAGCGCAGTAGACGAATCAATTATAAATTCTTCGATGTTAATTTTTTGTACTGCCATATTTATAAAGTTAGTTGCTTTATGGCAGTTTTTAGATCTTCTATTGAAAAATCAATAAAGGGCGGGGCTTGAAAATTGAAACTACTTGCTTCTTTTAAAGCAATACCTAAATTAAAATATTCTTGTGCATAGCAAAGCGCCCAATTTTTTTCTTCCCATAATTTACCTAAATACATTTGCTCTGTTTGCCCAGGCGTTGGAATAAAAATTAATTTTTTTTCAAAAGGTATTAATTCCATTAAGGTGGTATAGCCGCCCCTGCAAATAATATATTCTGCACGTTTAATTTCCATCACTAATTCAGGCGCTGCTAAATGTGCATACAATTTTGCATTTTTGTTTTCCTCAATTATTTTATTAGGTTCGTCTTTAGAAGGCCTACCTGCAATCACTACAAATGGAATATTTAAACTGTTCCCTGCTTTCCATAATAAATTTTCAAATAAGGTTCTTTGTGGCTCTGGTCCAGAAACAATACCTAGAAAAACATTTGGCCTTGCATTATTTAGATCCGCAATACTGCTAGGCGTATGGATCAGTCTTGACAAGCAACCCATATACCATAAAGGAATACTCGGTTTAAGTTTGGGGTTGGACAAGACACCCGATAAATTATTGCTGCCTTCCATATCTGGAATCCAACAAGCAGTAAATTTTTTTAACCATGCATATTGTATTTTTTGAAATAAACGCGTAGCTACTTCAAAATGCATTTGTAAATTTAATTGATGGGTAATAAATACAGAGGGCACTGATTTATGATAAAATCCAAAACGATTATCAGAAACAATCAAATCAAAGTTGTATTTCGCCTGTGCCTTTTGCAACCATCTGTATTCATAAATAATACTATATATAATTTGAGGAACTTGAAACAGTAAAACAAGGGGAAGATTAAAACCCCATTTAGCATATCGAATGCGGTAGCCTCTTAAATGTAAAAACTGCGCAGTAGGAAGGGCCTCTTTTAAAATGGCCTCATGATAGCCCTCTGTAGCTATATATACTTGATATCCTAATTTTTCAAAGCCTTTGATAAGTGTAATGCACCTAGTGGCATGGCCAAGGCCCCAATCAATAGGAGAAATACAAATAGAAGGTCGTTTCATAAAACACTAATTTAGTCAATATTATACATGTTTAAAATGTAAATTTGAGATACCATTAAAAAAGATAAATATGCCACCTCTTTCCAAAGATAAATCCATTGCACTTTATGCAGCACTTGTTTCTTTTGGTACTTATGTATTTGTTTTTGGATTCAGAAAATCCTTTACTGTTTGCACATTTGATGGACTTACCTTCGGACCTATTGCTTATAAGACGGCGCTAGTCATTAGTCAAATGCTGGGCTATATGTTGGCTAAATTTTATGGTATTAAATTTAT
>CAINEG010000078.1 GCA_903847655.1 uncultured Bacteroidota bacterium | reverse complement strand
TGTGTTTACCGCCGACCAATTAACCAATAAAAGAGTGCATGGAATTTTAGACCGAGGAGACCATGCAGAAATTGCTACCCATATTGAGAAGAGTTTAGACAATGATTTTATAGGCAATGTAATTGATGTATGTCCAGTGGGTGCATTAACCGATAAAACATTCCGTTTTAAAAATAGAGTATGGTTTTTAAAACCCATGGATGCACACCGCGATTGTCCAACTTGTTCTGGTCGTGTAACCTTATGGAATAGAGGAGAGGAAGTATTTAGAGTAACTGCACGCAAAGACGAGTGGGGAGAAATTGAAGACACACCAGAAGGAAAACCAGGTTGGATTTGTAATACCTGTCGTTTTGATAAAAAACATGCCAATGATTGGGTGATTGAAGGACCACGTGAAATCAGCAGGCATTCTGTAATTGCGCAAGGTCATTATGCAGGAAATATTGGTACCACTATTCCAACAGAAACATTTAAAGCAGTGAATGATGGCAGAGCTCCTCATTTATTGATGGATATTCATAATGAAAGTGAAGTAAACTTACCTTCTATTCGTTTGAGTGAAATAGAAGGACCTTCCCATGGAACTAGTTTTAAGAATAATCCTAATAACGCCTAATTAATAAAGTATGACACTACTCGCATTTGATTGGGCTTTTGTAATTGAAAAATTAATCGTGATTGCCATCATTGTTTTTGCAAGCTTGGGTATTGCCTTGTACACTACTTTTGGAGAAAGGAAAGTGGCCGCTATTTTGCAAGACCGTCCAGGTCCCAATCGAGTGGGTCCATTTGGTTTATTTCAACCACTGGCAGATGGTTTGAAATTGATCATGAAAGAAGAAATTATTCCCAATGCATCAAGCAAATGGTTGTTTATATTGGGTCCAGGTTTGGCCATGACTGCAAGTTTGATGACTTGTGCGGTGATACCATGGGGCACGGCGCTTCATTTGTTTGGCAGAACCATTGAATTACAAGTGGCGGATGTGAATATTGGTATTTTATACGTTTTCGCTGTTGTGAGTATGGGCGTCTATGGCATTATGATTGGAGGATGGGCTTCCAACAATAAATTTTCTTTGATGTCTGCGCTAAGAGCGGCATCACAAGCCATTAGTTATGAAATTGCGATGGGTTTGGCCTTGATTGCTTTATTAATGACTACAGGTACTTTAAGTTTAAAAACCATTGTGGCCGATCAAGTGGCAGGCCATTATTGGAATGTGGTTTATCAACCCTTGGGTTTTTTAATTTTCTTTATTTGCGCGATGGCCGAATGTAATCGTACCCCTTTTGATTTACCAGAAGCAGAGAATGAATTAAACTTTGGTTACCACCAAGAGTATTCTTCTATGAAATTAGGTTTTTATTTATTTGCTGAATATGTGAACATGATTATGAGTAGCGCCATTATGGCTTCGATGTATTTTGGCGGTTATGATTTGCCTTTCTTTGATGAAAATACTGTGGCGCCTAATATTGCAGCCATGATTGGCGTGGGCACTTTGCTGATCAAGATTGTCTTGTTTATATTTTTATTTATGTGGATTCGTTGGACCATTCCAAGATTCAGGTATGATCAATTGATGAACTTAGGTTGGAAAAAAATGATTCCACTAGCTTTATTCAATATGTTGCTCACGGGGGCTTTAATTTTATCTAAATTATAATTATAAAATTGTACCAATAAAAGATGCAAGCATTAACCAATAAATCAATCGCAGTAAACCGCAGTCCCATGACTTTTTGGGAGCGTTTGTATTTGATTAATATTATCAAGGGGATGTTCATTACTTTTAGTCACATGTTTAAAAAACAGCCTACGATAAGTTACCCAGAACAAAAAAGGGAGTTCGGCCCAGTCTTTAGAGGCTTACATGTATTAAATAGAGATGAAGAAGGTCGCGAAAATTGCACTGCCTGTGGTTTATGTGCAGTGGCTTGTCCTGCAGAAGCCATTACCATGGAAGCAGCGGAGAGACAAGAAGGAGAAGAGCATTTATACAAAGAAGAAAAATATGCTGCAAAATATGAAATCAATATGTTGCGCTGTATTTTCTGTGGATTGTGTGAAGAAGCCTGTCCAAAGGATGCGATATATTTAAGCGAAACTTTTGCGCCTGCTAATTATACCCGCAAAGGATTCATTTACGATAAGAACGATTTATTAATTCCCAATACTTTAACCAATGCCAGTGCATTGGCGAAAGCAAAAGGAGTAGAAGCATAATTATTATGAATGTATTAGAAATTTTATTTTATGTATTGTCTGCTTTTGCTTTATTAAGTGCCATTATGGTGCTGGTAAGCAAAAACCCAATTCATAGTGTGCTTTGGTTGATTTTAGTATTTTTTGCTATCTCGGGACATTATATATTATTGAATGCCCAATTTTTAGCCATCGTTAATATCATTGTGTATGCGGGGGCCATCATGGTTTTGTTTTTGTTTGTAATTATGCTCATCAATGTAAAAAAAGACAGTGAGCCTCAAAAGCATTTGTATGTAAAATTTATTGGCGTGATTGCGGGCGGAAGTTTATTGACCTTGCTGATCGCACTAGTTAAACAAGCGATGCCCTTGGTGGGAAAAAATGTATTATTAAAAGAAGGATCCATTGGATTAATACATCCATTGGGTAAAGCATTGTTTACGGACTATGTTGTCCCTTTTGAAATTAGTAGTGTACTATTTTTAAGTGCAATGGTGGGTGCTGTATTGATTGGAAAAAAATAAAATTTGAATTATGCCTATACAATATTATATCTTTTTCTGCCTTTCTCTTTTTAGTATAGGAGTGGTGGGGGTATTGACTCGTAGAAATGCGATTATCGTTTTTATGTGTATTGAACTAATGTTGAATGCCGTTAATTTATTATTGGTTGCTTTTTCTAAAATGTATTATGGTTTAGCTGCACAAAATGGTGTTGCCAATACGGTAGGTATAGATGCACAAATATTTGTTTTTTTTATCATGGTCGTCGCAGCAGCAGAAGTGAGCATTGGACTGGCTATTATAGTAATGATGTATCGTAATACACATTCTATAGACATCAATTTCTTAAATAGATTAAAAAACTAAGTCAATGGCCTTCATGAAAATATTAATCGCATTCATTCTACTATGGCCTTTTGTTGGGTTCTTATTCAACGGGCTAGGTAGAAATTACTGGAGCAAGAAGGTAATTGCATATAAAGCCACTGGTTATATTGTCGCTTCTTTCATTGCAAGCATCTTTGCTTTTTTACATGTACAGGCGCATGGCGCTGTAACTGTTCATTATTTCGATTTTATGAATACCGCCACTCTTAAAATACCCTTTGATTTTAAAGTGGATGCCTTGTCTAGTTTATTTTTATTAGTCATCACAGGCGTGGGTTCTTTAATTCATTTGTATTCTACAGCTTACATGAAAGACGAAGCTGCCCCCCATTATGCACGCTATTTTGCTTATTTGAATTTGTTTATCTTCTCTATGTTGATTTTGGTTTTAGGCGATAATTATGTGGTGATGTTTATTGGATGGGAAGGCGTGGGTTTATGTTCTTATTTATTAATTGGCTATTGGTTTACCAATGGCAATTACAATTATGCTGCTAAGAAAGCCTTTATCATGAACCGCATTGGCGACCTAGGATTTTTATTGGCTATTTTTTGGTTGATTGCTAAATTGGGCACAGTGAATTATAGCGAAGTATTGACTTATGAAAGAATTTCCAATTTGTCTTCTTTTGATATTACTGGCATCACTTTATTATTGTTTGTTGGTGCGATGGGGAAGAGTGCGCAAATTCCTTTGTTTACTTGGTTGCCAGATGCCATGGCGGGTCCAACACCAGTTTCCGCTTTGATCCATGCAGCTACGATGGTAACTGCAGGTATTTACATGATTACTAGAAGTAATATTTTATTTAGCCATAGCGAGATCACGCAGAATGTGATAGCCATTATTGGCATTAGTACTGCCTTATTAGCGGCCACCATTGCCATCAAACAAAACGATATTAAAAAAGTATTGGCCTATTCTACTGTCAGTCAATTGGGCTATATGTTTTTAGGTTTAGGCGTGGGTGCTTATTCGGGTGCGGTATTCCATGTCATTACCCATGCTTTTTTCAAAGCCTTATTATTCTTAGGTGCAGGTTCTGTAATTCATGCCATGCATCATGAACAAGATATTAGAAAAATGGGTGGATTAAAATCAAAACTGCCTATTACACATATTACCTTTTTAATTGGCTGTATTGCTATTGCGGGGGTGCCTCCATTTAGTGGTTTCTTTTCTAAAGATGAAATATTGGCAGCGGCCTTTGCAAAAAGTCCTATTTATTGGGTATTGGGTGTGCTTGGTGCAGCCATGACTGCTTTTTATATGTTCCGATTGTATGCCACTACTTTCTTAGGAAAATTCAGAGGAAGTGCCGATCAAGAAAATCATTTACATGAATCTCCCGCAGCGATGACTTTACCCTTGGTTTTATTGGCCATAGCAAGTGCCATTGCAGGCGCCATAGGTATTCCTGAAATGATGGGTGGCCATCATTGGTTGGCGCATCAACTTATTCCCATTGTGGGCGAGCCAGTAGAATTGGGTTTAACGCATTCTATGGAATGGATTTTGATGGCGGTATCTGTGTCTATTGCTTTAATTGCATTAATTATAGCAATTTCTACTTATATAAAGAAAACCGACGAGGAGCCTAGCACTGCTATAGGCAAATTTTTCTACAATAAATGGCATATTGATGAATTGTACAATGAAGCCATTGTGCTTCCATTGAATCGTTTTGCTGGTTTTTTAAAAAATGTAATTGAAAAACAAGTCATTGACGGAGCAGTCAATGGTACTGGAAAATTAGTTCAATACAGTGCAAGAAAAGTAAGACTCATTCAAAATGGGCAAGTGGGTTATTACATATTATTTATGGTCATTGGAATCATTTTACTTTTTGTTTTTTGGTTTAATGATTTAAGCATTTTGAGATTTTTTAATAATTTGAATCAACATTAATCAAGCAACCATGATCTTAGTTTCATTATTGTTTATACCTATTTTGGCTGCCATTCTAGTCTTGTTTATCAAGAACAATAAGTTAGCCAATTGGACTGCAATTTTATTGAGTGCATTTACCTTATTGCTTGTTTTGCAAACGCTAGCTGCCCCAATAGCAGATTTTGATATAGCCTGGTTACCTAATTTGAATAGTAGGTTTGTTTTACATGCCGATGGCTTAGCTAAAATTTTATTGCTCTTGACTGCGATTAGTTTTCCATCTATCCTTATCGCCACTGCAAAAAATGAATACAAACAAAAGAATGTTTTTTTGTCTTTGCTCTTGTTTACCCAAGCGGGTTTGATGGGGGTGTTTTTAGCGGGAGATGCTTTGTTGTTTTATTTTTTCTGGGAATTGGCCTTAATTCCAGTTTATTTTTTATGTTCTATTTGGGGTGGTGAAAAAAGAATTGCTATCACTTTTAAGTTTTTCATTTATACTTTTTTGGGATCTTTATTCATGTTGGCAGGCATATTATTTGTCAATGCACATACTGTAGGCCATAGTTTCTCTATTCAATCTTTTGTACATGCCAACTTAACTAATGCGCAACAAGTCACTGCCTTTGCTTTATTTTTTATTGCTTTTGCGATTAAGATGCCCATCTTTCCTTTACATACTTGGCAGCCAGATGCCTATGAGCAATCTCCTACAGCGGTGACCATGGTCATGAGTGCGGTAATGGTGAAAATGGGCTTGTATGGAATTTTGAGGTGGTTGATGCCTTTGTTCCCATTTGCTTTTATGGCACATACCCATTTTGTGGTGGCCTTATCTGTGATGGGTGTTTTGTACGCCTCTTTTATCGCTATACGTCAGGACGATATTAAAAGATTAATTGCTTATTCTTCTATTGCACATATCGGATTAATGAATGCGGCTTTATTTACGCATACTCAAGTGGCTACACAAGGAGTTTTGATACAATTGTTTTCACATGGGATCAATGTTCTAGGTTTATGGATAGTAGCAGACATTATAGAACAGCAAACGGGCACAAGGTCCATGCAACAAATGGGAGGGCTAGCTAAGAAGCAACCAACTTTAGCCATTTTACTAGTGGGTTTTGCCTTAGCCAATATTGCCTTGCCATTGACCAATTCATTTGTAGGCGAATTTTTAATGTTCAATGGACTTTTCTTATTTAATCCGTGGATGGCCGCTTTAGCAGGAGTGAGTATTGTTTTAGCTGCTATTTATACTTTAAATATGGTGCAAAAAGTGGCTTATGGTGACATAAGTGAAAAAATAAATACCATGCAAGGGCCCAATAAAGGGGCGCAAGCGGTATTAATTGTTTTATTGATACTGGTATTTATAACAGGGGTGTACGCTCAACCTTTGTTTGATTTAACAGCGGATACTTTAAAGCAATTGTTTGTAAAATAATTAAATGAATTAGTAATGAATGCAATTGTAGTTTCTACTTTACTCGGGGTGATCATGATGTTTTGTTCTTGGGGCATTCAAAGTCAAAAAGCACAAAAAAACATTGCTTTGTTTGGTTTGTTTGTTTTAATCATGGCCAATTTAGCCCAAGCCAATGGTTGGTATACTTTCAATTATGATACAAAAGGCATGTTGGCATTTAATCTTTTTGGTTTGTATGCCAATACTTTAATGTTTACCCTTAGTTTTATTTATGTATGGATCAATGGGGAAGAAATTTCAAAATTGAGTAATGCTGCAGCCGATTTTTACAGTTTGATTTTTTTCATTTTATGCGGCGTAAGTATACTCACTTCTTTCGATAACTTATTGATGTTATTTATTGGCATCGAAATTTTATCCATCCCTTTGTATATTTTAACAGGAGCCGATAAAAAAAACATGCTCAGCAATGAAGCAGCTTTGAAATATTTTTTAATGGGTTCTTTTTCTACTGGCATTTTATTATTGGGCATTACTTTGATCTATGGTGGTTCTGGGAGTTTTCATTTGGCCACACCTGCCATACATATTAGTACTGGAATGGTGGAAGAGCAACTATTGGTATCTGCAGGTTTGATTTTAATTTTTGCAGCCATGAATTTTAAAGTATCTGCAGCGCCCTTTCATTTCTGGACACCAGATGTATATGATGGAGCCCCTACAGTCTTTACTTCTTTTATGGCGACCATCGCAAAAGCGGCTGGCTTTATTGCTTTTGTAAAAATATTCAATACACAATATCTAGCCTTGGGTTATTCTTGGACCATTCTTTTGACCTTTGTAATTTTATCTACGCTTTTGGTGGGCAATATCATTGCTGTTTTTCAAAGAAGTGTAAAACGTATGCTGGCTTATTCTAGTATTGCTCAAGCAGGCTTTATGTTGTTTGCTTTGTATGGCAAATCAGAAATTTCCAATGAGTCCATTTTATTGTATGCGGTCGTTTATTCCATTGCCACTATTGGTATTTTCGGCGTCTTGGTAAAAATGAAAGAGAATAGTTTTGAAGCATTCAACGGATTGGGGAAAGCACATCCTTTACTAGCTTTTACCACTACCATATGCTTATTTTCTTTAGCGGGTATCCCTCTAACGGGGGGCTTTTTCGCAAAATATTACATGCTAAGTAATTTATTAAAAGCAGGCGCGGGTCTTTGGTTGATTATTGTGGCGGTTATTTTTGCAGCCATCAGCATTTATTATTACTTTAAAATTATACAAGCCATGTATTTTACAGCAGGGGAGCCAGCCATTGGCCCCATGCCCAAGTGCTACCAATATCAACTATTGATTTTGGCCATTGTACTGCTCGTCCTTGGGGTTTTGCCTAATTTACTGCTCAATTATCTATACTTCTAGCCGTTCTTCACATACTCGTTGCAAAGCTATGGGCATTGTGGAATCTGTCTTACCTTTAAGTTTCATAAACATAGTACAATGACCATTCAGGATTCTTTTGTGTTGGCTTGGCGCACCGTTAAGGGCAATAAATTACGAACAGGAATTACGGTAGCCATTATCGCATTTGGTATCATGGCATTGATTGGTATCATCACGGCAATAGCTGCAATGAATCAAAGTTTGAAAGAAAATTTTTCGTTCATGGGCGCCAATGCCTTTGTGGTAAGATATAAAGAGATGAATTCTAGGGTGAATATTGGCGGGCCTAACGATGGGGATGAATTTAGTAAATCTAAAAAAGGGCAAAGAGAAAAAAAATCAAATTTAGATAAGATCATTAAAATTGAAGAAGCCACTTATTTTAAAGAACATTTTGGATTTAATCGTGCTGATGTAAGTATTTCAATAAGAAAAGGGGGGAATAATGAATTGCATTATAAAAATAGAAAAACCAATCCGCAAATTTCTTTGATGGGCGGAGATGAAAACTATCTTGCAGTGAATGGCTATTCATTAACCTTAGGTCGAAATTTTAATAATGTAGATATCAATAGCGGTCGTAATGTTTGTGTGATAGGATCTAATGTGGCCGCTAAATTATTTCCGGGAAAACCTGAAAACTGCCTGGATAAAGTAATTTTATTACAAGGCAAGCCTTATCGTGTGATAGGTTTATTGAAATCAAAGGGCTCCAGTGCCATGATGCGTCAGGATGATATTGTTATTTCCACTTTAAAAAATGTAAGACAATATCAAGGAAGTTCTACTTATGCATTAGGGGTGATGGTGAAGAATGTAACAGAATTAGCACCAGCCATTGATGAAGCCACCGAACAAATGAGAAAAGCAAGAAGGTTAATTCCTTCGGAGTCGGATAATTTCGTGATTGACAAGAGCGATAAGTTTGCCGCAATATTTATTGGGCTTTTATCAGGTATTAGCGGAGCTGCAGGCGCCATTGGAATGATTACTTTAATTGGGGCAGCCATTGGACTAATGAATATCATGTTAGTAGCCGTAAGCGAAAGAACCAGGGAAGTGGGATTAATTAAAGCCATAGGGGGCAAAAAAAGAGATGTGCGCCGTCAGTTTCTATTTGAAAGCATCTTAATTAGCATTTTAGGGGCTGTTTTTGGAATTATATTAGGGGTCTTGGTGGGCAATATATTTAGTTTGGTCTTACATACAGGCTTTGTCGTACCATGGCTTTGGGTGGTCATAGGCATCGTGATTTGCTCTGTAGTGGGCTTGGCAGCTGGTATATACCCAGCCATGAAGGCTTCCGCCTTGAACCCCATCGACGCACTCAGGTATGAATAATACCCTTTATTGGCTTTGTTGATCCTTTTTTTCTCTTTATTACACAGACTATTGGATTTTTAGGTCATTTCTTCTTGAAAATGAAGTAAAAGCCAATTTTTTTGCCTGTATTTTTTCAATTTAAGATGATTGTTTTTTTTAATACTTGGGGGCCTCCGTTTTTCATTCAGCCAACAGCGGTTAGTTTTAGGATTAATTTTAAATAAATTTATTGGTTGGAATTTGTTTCAACCAATAAATTACTTATTTTGTAAGCCCTAAGTAATTAAAACGTACCGATTTGAAAGAATCCTACTGAATAGTTGCCAAGGACATTTTCTAAAAAAATTTTTATTTAAACCAAAAATCAATTGAATCATGGCTGAGATTAAATCAACTGCAACAGCTGCTGCTTCAAAGAATGCAGCACAGCCTCAAAAGAGCGGGAATCTTGTTGCAACTTTAGCACCTATCTTATGTATTTTAGCAGGTTACGTCATTTGGCGTTTTGTGCTAGGAAACGGAAGTAATTTCACTAACCCAGACCCGAATGGTGGATTCTGGCCTAGTCATAAAGGACCAAAAGGTACTTTTACAAAAATGTACGAAGGCGGTATCGTTGTGCCAGTTTTAATTGGAAGTTTATTAATCGTTTTAACTTTCGTTATTGAAAGATTATTAACTATTAAGAAAGCTGCAGGAAACGGAAACATTGCTGAGTTCATTCGCAAAGTTCAATTTCAATTAGCTAATAAAGAAGTTGACAAAGCAATTGCTGAGTGTGACAAACAAAAAGGATCTGTAGGTAATGTAATGAAATCAGGTTTGACTAAGTACAAAGAAATGATTTCTAATACAGAATTGGATACAGATCAAAAAGTATTAAATATTCAAAAAGAAATTGAAGAAGCAACTGCATTGGAATTACCAATGTTAGAGAAAAATTTAGTTTTCTTATCTAC
>CAINEG010000077.1 GCA_903847655.1 uncultured Bacteroidota bacterium | reverse complement strand
GCTACCTTGGCGAGACAACGCCAGTCTTTTTAAACCGATGCACACTAGAAGAATTTGGAGAAATGCAATGAGATATTTAGCAACACTGGTTCTATGCACAGCCGCCGCCGCTGACGATTACATCTCGTTGGGCGGGGGCAACTACATGATCAACAATCGTGTGGTGGTCACGCTTCCGTTCGGCAACGGCAAGTACTGGGACGGGGGCAGTGCCACCAAGGTGGGCAACAATTGGTACGGGTACGGTTGGGAGACCTATCCGAGCGGCGAGGCTTCATTGACCGCCACGATGACGCAAGAGCCTGACTACTACGTGCAAGAGAACTACGTGCAGGAGAACTACGTCGAGATTCCAGAATCACCGCCGCAAGCACCGCCAATTGTTGGATTGATATTCCCTGTATGGGGTGCTAAATAAAAAACGACCACCAATTTGGGTGATCGCCGCTCCTTTGGGTCAGCATAGGAACACAATGACTATACAACAAAAACTACCTTGGTTCGCATTTTATCCGTCCGATTTTCTGTCCTCAACAATTGACATGAGTCCTGCGGTGGTCGGCGCATACATTCGCTTGCTGTCTCACCAATGGCTGAACGGTGTCATCCCCCGTGACGAGGGGGTCAGGGGTAGGGTCACTGGAGGACTCACCCATCAAGGTTGGGAACTGATCAAGTCCCGACTCATAGAAGTTGAAGAAGGGTACGTACATCCACGCTTAATGATGGAGCGAAACAAGTCTTCTGAGATATTCGAGAAGCGTCAAAAGCGCATGATGGCTGTGAACGACAATCGATACGGTCATCGTGACGATAATCGTGTCGATGATCGAGGGACAACCACAACCACAACTACAACCACATACCAACCCCCAACGGAGGAGGACTTTGAACGGATTAAGAAACGTGAGAAGAAGCAACTACCTGATCTAATTGCTCTCATAGAACTCCAGAAGACTGGGGTGTTAAAACGGTGCATTGCAATTGGATGCGGTGCTGAGACCACTGAACTGCTGTGGAACAAAGCAATGTGCAACTGGGCAAAGAAGGGTCAACGCCCGTTGGACTTTGTAACTAAGTTCTGCGAAAAACTGACGGGTTCACGCAACATAGATTCTGTGATCAAATTAAGTGGATTTGATAACAATGAATCCTTTGTGCATTATGCTAAAGAAATACAACAAAATAACCTTAAAAGTATAAACCTATAATCATGTCAACGCCCGTAAAGACAAAGAAATTAGACATTTTTAACCTTTTTTACAGTGGTGCTGCCGTTGTAATCCTTATTGGTGTAATTGCCAAATTACTAGAGTGGCCAGCCCAGGATTTATTGATCACTGGTGGTTTGGCCATTGAAGCAATCGTTTTTGGCGTATCTGCGGTTAAGTTTGTTGATGTTGAAGTGAAACAAGATGTGGCCACTGAAGCTACATTATCCAAAGTGGCTGAAGGATTAGGTACCATCGCAGCCAATGCTAAAGCATCTGCTGGCGAAACTTATATCAATATCCAAACTGGTGATAATACAGAAAATGCTTCAAGTATAAGTACTTCAAGTAGCATGAACGCGGTTGTTGATACTTCCAATAGATTAGTTTCTGAAAAAAATGTTTCAATAGAAATTCATAATCCTGAAGCAGCTGCTCCTGCTATAGCTCCAGTAACGGTTCAAGTGCAAGCGCCTCCAATGCAAATGCCAAGCAATGCACATACTTTATGGCAGTTGGAACAATTAGATATTTTGAGTTTAGCCAAGGACTTATTTTTTCAACCTAAATGGGACAATTTGAGTTCCGAGGAGTATACTATTTTAAGTCAAATCTTCAAACGTGTTTTTGACAAAAAACTTCCTAATAAAGAAGCTTTGCAATTTTTGCTTCAATTCCCGGTTAAATTACCAGTACCTGAAATAAATAAATTGACCATCGAAAAGGCGCACAATTTAGATGCATCTGAAATTGAATTGTTATGCAAAGCGCTTACCATGATTGGGTTTAATAGTTTCTTTGAGAATTTTATTTTAGAATCAAGTGGTGAAACTTATTTAATTAGACCTAAAAAATCAGGAGATGTTCAAATTTATGGTGGAGAAGAAGATATTGTTTTAGCCCATGCGAATAGCTTCTTTGCTAAGGAATTGATTGTAGGTCCACAGATTGAATGTTTGCAAAGCGCTATAAAATTAAAAGGACAGTCTCTATTAGAATTCTTTATACAAAAGGTGGACATCAAAAAAGAAGATCAGCTTGGTTCATTAATTAATCTTTTACAATCTCAATCGGATGATTTGAAAAAGAAATTGTGGTCTAGGTTTAAAAAGATCAAGTACAACCAAGCTACTAGCGATGGCTATGCTTATTTGAAACTGCTTGCTCAATCTGCCATTTCTTTTAGTAATTCAAGTATTGGGGCTCAATTGTTTAATAGAATCATTGAAATTCAAATCAGTGATAAGAAAACAATTACTTTAAATGATGTAGTTAATTTTAGTGCTGAAACCATTTATTTTGGTTCGAAAAATGAGTATAGTGTAAATCTAAAAGAATTGTTTGTGAACGGGGAGTTGGAAAATTTAGGGTACACTCAATCATTAATTGAAAAACTTATTTCAGAAAATGTTGCCTCCAAAGCTAAATTGATGGAATTATTTAGCTTAGATGGGCAAGATTCTAAAAAAGAAGTATTTGATAAATTAAACTATCATTTAGCTAAAAACAATACAAGTCCAAGTGGAGCGCAATTGGCCTTTGTATTATTATATAAACAATATCATAATTCTTAATTAGAAGTATATGGCGGAAGGGCATGTAGACGTCAAAAGATACCAGATTATAAGTCTTTTGTACATTGTTTTTATTTGTTTCTCAGTAATTAATATCAAGATATCGGTATTGGATTCTAATATCTATACCATAAGGTCATTTCAGTCCTTGGACAAAGAGGAATTGAAAAAAGTAGACATCAGTAATAAAATCATTTCAGACAATATTGATTTATTAAACAAAAGCGAAAAGGCTCAATCCTATTTAAAAATACGAACAAGACTTTTAACCAGTAAAACAGTTGCTGAAAAGGTTTTAAGGCATGTGGATGAGGAGTTTGCTAAAAACAAAACTACGCTGTCAAAGCAATTCAATGGCAGAAATTTAATTGAGGAAATATTAAAGGGGGATCAAGGGATTTCTCTTTTGGAGAAGGATTTATTTGATTTATCTGAATATATAAAGAAGGCGCCTTTTAAAATTCAAACTTCTTTAGATTCGTTAATCCCTATTAAAAGAGATGTGACTACCAATAAGGGCAAGATAGAAAAATGGGATTATTACTTATTCTTGCATAAGCCATCTGCCATTAGCTATATGCAATTGGAACGTATCCGATTCTTGATTACAAAAACACAGTTGTTGTACCAAGAAGCTGCATTGGCTGAAATTGGCTATCAACCCACTTATTTCTCTCAGTTCAATCCAAAATTATATGTGTTAAAGGCAAGTGTAAAAGAGTACAAAGAAGAAGAGATTATCCAGCCAGGACAAAAAGTGATTAGTGTCAATGATCAAGTATTTGATATTTTATTTCAAAAACTTTTAGCTTCCTTACATACAGAAAACATATTTGTCGGCTTGAACAATACATTGCTAGCTGATTTTGATTTTATGATGGGCAAAGAATTTGATGTAGAAATCACACCCAAAGTGAATATTGTTAAAAACAACAATAATTACAGTGTCAATTTTAATAAAGTAGGAGATTACATGCTTCGTTTCTACATGGCGGCTTGCGGGTCGATATCAACCTGCCAGCGGCAGAGGTCTAGGCCTTTTG
>CAINEG010000076.1 GCA_903847655.1 uncultured Bacteroidota bacterium | reverse complement strand
GCCTTGCCTCAAACTAAAGGGGAACTGTATTGGAACAATGTATCATTTGAATACAATACCATTCAATTTGGGGTCACTGAAAATTTATCGATGGGGGTAGGCGGCTTTTTATTTACTTCTTTATCTGGTAATTTAGTACTCTTACCCAATGTAAAATATTCTTTTAAAATCAACGAAAAATCTCATATAGCAGTGGGTGCTTTGATTGCGCTTTTTCATTCTAAAATGGGTGGAGGAATGCCATCAGCTTCCTTGCCTTTTTTAGTTTATACCTATGGAGATTCCGAAGCCAATATCAGTGCAGGAGGAGGCTGGGCCAATATTAGTGATTATGGATGGGCGCCTAAACCAACTAGTTATATGGCGGGTATGAAAAGAATTGCACGCAATTGGGTTTTTCAGGGAGAAGCTTATTTATTGAATAATACCACCGAAAGTACCAACTATATATATATAGCCACTTTTAGAAACATCAAACCCTCTTCAAGTTGGGATTTTGGAATAGTGTCCATGCGTTTTGATGATTTTCGTTTGGCGCTACCTATTATAGGTTATACCTTAAAGTTTTAGGATCGAAAATTATTAGGCTCTGTCGTGGTCGGCCTTCCAATTTTTAATTAAAAGCTTAATTTCTTTGTTGGATAAATTTTCTGTATTTGCTTTCGCTGCTAAGGCAACAAATTCTTCATCGGAAGCAAAACGCAAGGCTATAATTTGGCTCATGCGTAATTCTTTTGGCAAAGTTTTGCCTGTTGCAATAAAATATCTAAAATTTTCTTCGGCACGAATGGCTCTGTCCTGTGCTTTTAATGCAAAGCCACGTAAATACCAGGCAATTAAAACAAGTATCACAGAAAGCAAGCATAAGATTGCACCTAGATATTTATTTTCTGCAGTGCATTGAATGAAATAGTTGACTGAGGCAATCAGAAAAATAAGAATGGCTGTTAGTGTAACATAATGGTATCCAGGAACCATTTTGGCATGGTTTTTAAAATTTTGAGCTTGCATTGGTTGATGTTTTATAGTCGTTGAATATTGTCAAAGATACTTGATTTTTATGAGCTTAAATAAGGCTACTATAATGCAAGCTAATCAGCTGCAGTATCGGTTGATCTAACAGAAGTTAGTATTGAGGGGCTAAGTCCTTATTCCTTGTATGATTTAAGCATCAAAATACTTAAATAGGTTGTTTAAACAAAAGGCTTAAATTTTCCACAGGTCATAATTCTTAAATTTTATTTAAGTTATTGCTTATATTTATTTTTTAGTAATTATTGCTATTTAAAACTAAATCTAAATTATCGTTATGAAATTTTTTAAAAACATTCTAATTGCTTCTGTATGTGTTTTATTTACCATCGGAGCCAAGGCGCAAACAGCAACTGTACCAGCTGAATTTTATTTAGGCAAATGGGCCATGCAATTTAAAGGGTTGCCACAAGGTGATGGCAAAATGGTTTTTGGCATAGAGAAAAAAGACAGTGTTTTGACTGGAACAGTGTATGATGGAGCAGGAAATAAAATTGCCGGTATTGACAAAATTGAGTTGAATGCAGATAATGTAACTGTCTATTTTTCTGCAGGCGGCTATGATGTGAATGTAATTGTAACAAAAAAGGACGAAAACCATATTACCGCTTCATTGATGAGCATGTTTGAAGCAGAAGGGGAGAGAGTGATAGAAGAACCTAAGTCCTCCAAATAATATAATCAGCTAAAAAATAAAAATGAAAAAAGTAGTTTTCTTTTTCGCATGTATTCTTTTCATGCATCAAGCATTGTATGCGCAAAATTTAAGGGTGTTGGTGTTTTCAAAAACCGCGGAGTTTAGACATGAATCTATTGCAGCAGGTAAATTGGCCTTTGAAAAAATGGCTAAGGCAAAAGGCTTTGCAGTAGATTTTTCAGAAGATGCGAGCGTTTTTTCAGAATCAAACTTAAAAAAATACAATGCCATTACTTTTTTAAGTACCACTGGCGATATTTTAAATGAGGATCAGCAAAATGTGTTTGAAAGATACATTCAAGCAGGGGGTGGTTTCTTGGGTATTCATGCAGCGGCAGATTGTGAGTATCAATGGCCCTGGTATGGTAGTTTAGTAGGGGGGTATTTCTTAGACCATCCCGTTAACAATATTCAAAATGGAAAATTTACAGTAGTCGAAAAAAACCATTGGGCCACGAAGGGTATGCCGGATACCTTCGAAAAAGTAGATGAGTTTTATAGTTTTAAAAATTTAAATCCAAACGTTAAGGTTTTATTGACCATCGATGAAAAGTCTTACCAAGGGGGTAAAAATGGCAATTACCATCCAATGAGCTGGTACCATGAATTCGATGGGGGGAGAGCATTTTATACAGCAATGGGACATACCAATGAAACCTTCACCAATGAATTGTTTTTGAATCATGTTTGGGCGGGTTTGAACTATGTAATGAAAGGGGAGGCGCCAGTAGTCTTGGATTATTCAAAGGTGAAGCCTGAAGAAAATCGTTTTACAAAAGTGATATTGGAAGAAAAATTAAATGAGCCCATGGAATTAACAGTACTTAATGATGGAAGAGTATTATTCATAGAAAGACATGGAGCGGTTCGATTATACAATTTAGCATCAAAGAAATTAAAAACCATCGCTAATATCCCTGTAAGTACAAAGTACAAAGATAAGGACGGGAAGATTGCTGAGGCAGAGGATGGGATGTTGGGTTTAAACAAGGATCCTAATTTCTCAAAAAATCATTGGATCTATTTATACTATTCCGATCCCAATCAATCTGCCAATATTCTTACTAGGTATACCATGGTAGGAGATGAGTTAGATTTAAAATCTAAAATAGTGATCTTGACCGTTGCTACCCAAAGAGAGCAATGCTGCCATACCGCTGGTTCAATCGCATTTGACAATAAGGGTTATTTGTATTTATCTACTGGAGACAATTCTAATCCACATGGTTCTGATGGATTCAATCCAATAGATGAAAGAGAAGGAAGAGCGCCTTGGGATGCACAAAAATCATCTTCCAATACCAATGATTTAAGAGGTAAAATCATAAGAATTATACCAAAGGCGGATGGAACTTATGAAATACCAAAGGATAATTTATTTCCTGTAGGTACCCCAAAAACAAGACCTGAGATTTATACGATGGGACATAGAAATCCATTTAGAATAGCGATAGATCAAAAAAATAATTATTTGTATTGGGGGGAAGTAGGACCTGATGCCAACAATGATAGTGCAGGAAGAGGACCAGCTGGTCAGGATGAAATTGGACAAGCCAGGGCCGCAGGTAATTTTGGTTGGCCATATTTTGTGGGAGACAATAAAGCCTATTCGAAGTATGATTTTACCACCAAAAAAACTGAGTTTTTGTATGATGCAGCTAAGCCTATCAATACATCGCCCAATAATACTGGTTTAACTGAATTGCCACCAGCAAAAAAAGCGATGATTTGGTATCCTTATGCCGATTCAAAAGAAT
>CAINEG010000075.1 GCA_903847655.1 uncultured Bacteroidota bacterium | reverse complement strand
GTTGTACCACCTCCAATATCAATAATCATATTTCCTACAGGCTCTTCCACATCAATACCAATTCCTAAAGCAGCTGCCATAGGTTCGTGAATCATATATACTTCTTTAGCGCCTGCTTGCTCTGCACTATCACGCACCGCTCTTTTTTCTACTTCAGTGATGGAAGAAGGAATACAAATAACCATTCTCCAACTAGGAGGAAATAAAGGCTTCTTTGGATAAATCATTTTCATCAACTCGCGAATCATTAATTCAGCAGCGTTGAAATCGGCAATTACACCATCCTTTAATGGTCGAACTGTTTTAATACTTTCGTGTGTTTTTTCATGCATCAACAAAGCTTTCTTACCCACACCCAAAACCTCTTTCATATTGTTTCTATTCAAAGCAATAATGGAAGGCTCGTTGACAACTACTTCATCATTGTGTATTATCAATGTATTTGCGGTACCCAAGTCCATCGCAATTTCTTGTGTAAAAAAGTTAAATAAGCCCATTGTGCATCAGTATTTGAATAGTTCAGATTGAATGTAGCAAAATTCATCTAAAATCCTTACACTACAAAGCTTTTTACAAATGAATCAATAATTTTTTTTTGAAAAATTTAAGGAAACTCGTAGCCAATATCATTTCTAAAATACATGCCCTCAAATTGAATCTTAGACAAGCCCTTTTGTGCATTGATGACGGCTGTTTTTAGGCTGCTCCCAGTAGCAGTGACTGCTAAAACTCGACCACCTTTGGTCACCACTTCATTATCTTGAAAGCCAGTGCCAGCTTGAAATACATAAGTTTCTGGCAGGCTTGCGGCAAGTTCAATACCTTGGATGGGTAAGTCCTTTGGATAAGCTCCTGGATAACCAGCACTAACGGCCATAACGGTGGCATAAGCACCTTCCTGGTATTGAATGTTCACATCTTCCAAAGTGCCATTGTCGGTAGCAGCAAGCAGACTTACTAAGTCGGTTTGTAATCTTGGTAGAATTACCTCGGTTTCAGGGTCACCTAACCTGCAATTGTATTCTATCACATAAGGAATCCCGCAACAATTCATCAATCCAAAAAACACAAAACCTTTATACACAAGGCCTTCTTCTTTAATACCTTGGATGGTAGGCGCTATAATGGTTGATTCTACTTTTTGCATAAAGGCCTCATCCATAAAAGGCACGGGGCTTACACAGCCCATGCCTCCAGTATTCAATCCGGTATCACCTTCTCCAATTCTTTTGTAATCCTTGGCATGGCCAATGATCTGGTAATGATGGCCATCGGTTAAAGCAAATACACTTACTTCAATACCTTCTAAAAACTGCTCTATGACTAGTTTTGAGCTGGCTTCGCCAAACTGTTTGTCTTTGAGCATTTCTTTATAACTGGTCAATGCTTCTTGGTGTGTGTTGGCTATGATGACTCCTTTGCCCGCTGCTAGTCCATCTGCTTTTAATACAATGGGAAGGGCATGTGTGCTTATATAGGCAAGGCCTTGTTCATAGTTTTCAAGGGTAAATTCTGCATAACTAGCAGTTGGTATTTTATGTCTTTGCATAAAATGTTTACTAAAGGCCTTGCTTCCTTCTAATTGTGCTGCTTGGGCAGAGGGTCCTATCACATTGATGGAGGCTGTAGCAGGGTCTTCATTAAAAAAATCATAAATCCCATTGACCAAGGGTTCTTCAGGACCCACCACAATGAGTTCAATATTTTTTTCGAGGGCCAATGCTTTCAGCGCAGCAAAATCATTCACATCAATGGGCACATTGGTTCCAAATGCAGCAGTACCAGGGTTTCCAGGGGCAATGTATAGTTCATCAGATTGGTGGCTTTGCGCCATTTTCCAAGCTAAAGCATTTTCTCTACCACCACTTCCAATGATCAAAATATTCATATATCTGGGTTTGAAGCACGAAAGTAAAATTTATTGAATGGATTTTATTAATTTGGGTCAATTAAATAACCACATACTATGTCGGCCACCACTCAAAAACACCCCAAAGGATTATATGTATTGTTTGCCACTGAAATGTGGGAGCGCTTTAATTACTATGGCATGCGTGCTATTTTGGTTTTGTTTTTAACCAAGGCCTTGTTATTTGATAAAGTTTTTGCCTCACAAGTATATGGTAGTTATACAGGATTGATTTATTTAACACCGCTTTTAGGGGGTTATATCGCCGACAGGTATTGGGGCAATAACCGATCTATCATTGCAGGGGGCTTGGTGATGGCCATTGGGGAGTTTGTACTATTCTTTTGTGGACATTTTTATGAAAATGCAGGACTCGCCATGCCCTTATTTTATATTGGAATGGGTTGTATGATTGCAGGGAATGGTTTTTTCAAGCCCAATATTTCAAGTTTGGTGGGGCAGCTCTATAATAAGGGAGATAAAAAAATTGACTCGGCCTATACCATATTTTATATGGGCATCAATACAGGAGGGGCCATTGGGCCATTTGTCTGTGGATTTTTTGGAGATACAGGCAAGTCGGGCGATTTTAAATGGGCTTTTTTTGCAGGAGGGGTAGCGATGTTGTTAAGTGTGGTGACGCAAATATTATTTCAGAAAAAATATTTACGAGATCCAGAAGGCAAATTGTTAGGAGAAGCGCCTGCAGATGCCCCTAAATGGTTTCAAAAAATTCCAGTGATGATTTTATTTTTATTGGGCTTGTCTTTGATCATGATTGCACTAGTCTACATTGATGTGAAAGTGGTGAGCTATCTATTTTATTTGCTCTTGGCTTGTATTTTATTGATTGCTTTTATTGTATTTACAGATAAATCGTTGGGCAGTATAGAAAAACAAAAAGTATCAGTCATTTTTGTGGTTTCATTTTTTGTGGTTTTCTTTTGGAGTGCCTTTGAACAAGCAGGGGCAAGCTTGACTTTTTTTGCAGAAGAGCAAACCCAAAGAAATGTCGGATGGTTTACAGTGCCCTCTAGTTTTTTTCAATCTTTGAATTCACTTTTTGTAGTGACTTTAGCACCTTTGATGGCATGGCTTTGGATCAAGTTGGGCAAACACGAGCCTTCTTCTCCTTATAAAATGGCAGCGGGTTTATTTTTATTGGCCTTGGGTTATTTGTGGATTGCCACAGGGGTCGATGGAGTAGGGCCAGGTATTAAAGTAAGTATGATTTGGTTGATAGGTATGTACATGATGCATACTTTTGGAGAATTGTGCTTGTCGCCTATTGGTTTGTCTTTAGTGAATAAATTAGCACCTATTAAATTCGCCTCTTTGTTAATGGCCGTATGGTTTACAGCCAATGCCTTTGCCAATAAATTAGCAGGCGTATTTAGTGCTTTGTATCCTGAAAATGGCAAGCATACTTCTTTTGCAGGCTATCAAATTACCAACTTGCATGAGTTTTTTATGTTCTTTGTTTTTATGGCAGGCATCGCATCTATCGTGTTGTTCTTCCTGTCTAAAAAATTAAAAAACTTAATGGAGCAGTAGTATTTATTTAGCTTTCTTTATAAATTATTACAAAACGCCCTTTACAATCTCATCAACCACTGCAGGATCAAGAAGTGTTGAAGTATCTCCTAAACTTTTCAATTCACCTTCTGCAACCTTACGCAGTATACGACGCATAATTTTTCCAGAACGCGTTTTAGGAAGTCCAGATACAAATTGTATTTTATCAGGCTTGGCAATAGGGCCAATAATTCTGGTGACAGTTTGTAAAATATCTTTTCTAAT
>CAINEG010000074.1 GCA_903847655.1 uncultured Bacteroidota bacterium | reverse complement strand
GTTCCATTGGTGATTACCCCTACTAAATTTCCTTTAGCCGTGTATTTAAAAACATCAGCAGGATTGTTTTTTATTTCAGTACATGGGATAGCCACGCCTGGGCTATAAGCCAATGATAAATCCTTTTGTGTTTTAGCTTCCTTGGTGGGAACCACTTCTATTTTACCTGGTCTACCGCTTGCATGGTATTCTAAAGCCTGCTCTTTTCTTAAGTTTTCTTTATTAGACATGTAAAAAATTTAGAACATTTGTTAGTTTTCGAGTTAGACAAAGCTACTGAATAAAAACAAAATACGATTTTTGTGCTATAATTAATTGAAATAGAATGATTTATACAAATAATTGTACCCCTAACCAAGCCATCATTCCAACGCCTGTTTCAATGGCAGATTCATCTATATTAAACTGTGGGGTATGAACATTATGTATAATGCCTTGTGCTTCATTGCGCACACCTAATCTAAAAAAGCAACCTGGAATCACTTGCGAATAATAACCGAAATCTTCCGCACCCATTCTTTTTTCGGTTTCTTCCACATTAGCAGCACCCATATAAGTGTCAGCTAATTTCCAAGCAGCATCAGTTAAGTTGGGTTCATTGTCAACTGTTGGATAACCAACATCTACCCTAAAATCTATTTCAGCTCCAGTGGCTAAGGATAATCCTTTTGCTTGTTGAAGCATTAATTCATGTGCTTTGAATCGCCATACTTCATCCATGGCCCTGAAAGTGCCCATTAATTTTACTTCAGTTGGAATAACATTGGTGGTATTACCACCATGCACAGAACAAATAGATAATACAGATGGATTTTGTGGATCGCGATTGCGTGCTATAATGGTTTGTAAACTTGTAATTAATTGTGCAGCTACTAAAACAGTGTCTACTGTTTGATGCGGTGTAGCTGCATGACCTCCTGGACCTTTGATAGAAACATACAATTCATCGGCACTGGCCATCACACGTCCTTTTCTAAAACTTAATTTTCCTAGGTTCAATCCTGGATGCACATGCAAACCTACAATGCCTTGTGGCACTGGGTTTTTCAAGGCACCGTCACGAATCATATAACTTGCGCCACCCGGATTTTTTTCTTCTCCTGGCTGGAATAATAATTTAATCGTGCCTTCAAATTCTTCACGTAAAGTCCATAAAATTTTAGCAGCACCTAATAAGATGGTGGTATGCACATCATGTCCGCAGGCATGCATCACGCCTTCCTTGGTAGAAATATAATCGACTTTATTTTCTTCAATAATAGGTAGTGCATCCATATCGGCACGAAGTGCGATAATTCGCTTGCTTGGATTTTTTCCTTCGATGATGCCTAAGACACCTGTTGTGGCAATAACGGTAAATGGTATGCCAATCGCTTTTAACTGCGCTTGCACATATTTACTCGTCTCAAATTCTTGATAGCTTAATTCAGGATTTGCATGCAAATGTCTGCGTATAGAAACATTTTCTGCTTGATGCTGCTTGGCTAATGATTTGATTTTTTCTAGTAACATGATAAAGTAAAGTTAATAATTAGATTTTACATTATCTGCAATAGCACCTGATACAATGACCACCCCTGCACTACAACCTATGCGCGTCGCACCTGCATCTATCATTAATTTTGCCGTGGCATAGTCTCTAATACCGCCCGAGGCCTTTATTTGTACTTGATCTGGTAAATGTTTTCTAAATAATTTAACCGCTTCTACGCTAGCTCCTTTTTCTGCATAGCCGGTAGATGTTTTTAAATAATCAATGCCCGCAATGCCGTAAATATCGCAACACTTAATTATTTCATCATCGGTTAATACCCCCGACTCTATAATTATTTTTACTACCTTATTTTTAGAACGAATAATGGGTAGGATATGATTGATTTCATCAGCAATGGCAGACCAATCGCCATTTTTTATAGCAGAGATATTTGCTACCACATCTAATTCATCGGCACCATCCACCATGGCTAAAATAATTTCTGCAATTTTTGCTTCGGTAGCACTGTATCCAAAAGGGAATCCAATCACCGTAGCTACTTTTACAGTAGAACCTGCCATTTTTTCTTTGGCTAATTTTACAAAATTTGGAGGCACACATACTGCTGCAAAATCATACTGCTTTGCTTCGGCGCATAGTTTTTCTATATCTGAAACCAAACAAGTAGGTTTTAATATCGTATGATCGATGTATTTATTAAGCGGCATCTTTCCCATGACAGGCTTTGTATTTTTTTCCACTACCACAAGGGCATGGATCGTTGCGTCCAATTTTTGGACCTACTTGCACAGGTGCTTGTTTTTGTTCACTTGGATCATTGTATGTCTGCGATCCACCATCCTCAGTTCTATTGGCACTTAATTTAGATAGATCTGTTTTTTGTTGACGACCTTCTTTTACCCCATCTTCAAAAGGCAAATGGGCATGACATAAAAATTGTACCAGTTTATGGTTAATTTCTAAATCCATTCTTCTAAATAATTCAAAAGCTTCCATCTTGTAAATGACTAGTGGATCTTTTTGTTCATAGGTCGCTGTTTGCACTGATTGTTTTAAGTCATCCATCGCACGCAAATGTTCTTTCCATGCATCATCAATAAAGCTTAAGGAAATATTCTTCTCGGCTTGCGCCACTAGGGTAGCGCCATTGGTACTTACGTTTTTATCCAAGTTCACTAGAACATTGTGTACTATTTTTCCATCGCCCACTGGAACAATCACATTTTCGATATGGCTGCCTTGGTCTTTCCTAATGTTTTTGAAAACAGGAATGCTTTGTTGCATCATTTCGTTTCGCTTGTATTCATAATGCGCAATGGCTTCCTGATACACTGCTTCTACCAATTGATTGTCCACAGTTGACTTAAATTGATCTGCAGTAATTTTTGTATCAAATCCTGCATGCACAATCAAGGCCAATTTCATTGCCTCGTAATCGTTGTTAGTTTTATGCGACAAAACCAATCCTTCTACTACTTGATAAAATGCATTGTCTAAGTCCAAAGCCAATCTTTCTCCAAACAAGGCATGACTTCTTTTTTTATAAATAACGGTTCTTTGTTTATTCATCACATCATCGTATTCCAACAAACGTTTTCTAATACCAAAGTTATTCTCTTCCACTTTTTTCTGTGCTCGCTCGATAGATTTAGTAATCATACTGTGCTGAATCACTTCTCCTTCTTTGTAACCTGCAAAGTCCATCACTTTGGCAATACGCTCACTACCAAACATGCGCATTAAATCATCCTCCAAAGAAATAAAGAATTGAGAAGATCCTGGATCTCCTTGTCTTCCTGCACGTCCACGTAATTGTCTGTCTACACGACGAGACTCATGACGCTCTGTACCAAGAATGGCTAAACCACCTGCAGCTTTCACTTCAGGGCTTAATTTAATATCCGTTCCACGACCTGCCATGTTAGTGGCAATGGTCACAGCGCCTGTTAAACCTGCCTCGGCCACCACCTGTGCTTCACGCGCATGTTGTTTTGCGTTTAATACATTGTGTGGAATATTTTGCTGACGCAACATTCTACTTAATAATTCACTTACTTCTACGGATGTGGTACCGCACAAAACTGGTCTGCCTTGATCTCTTAAAGTAACAATGGCTTCAATAACCGCTCCTAGTTTTTCACGCTTGGTTTTGTACACTAAATCTTGTTCATCTTTTCTGATGGCTGGAATATTCGTTGGTATAGAAACCACATCCAATTTATAAATGCTCCAAAATTCTGCAGCTTCTGTTTCGGCAGTACCGGTCATCCCTGCCAACTTATGGTACATTCTAAAAAAGTTCTGTAAAGTAATGGTGGCATAGGTTTGAGTAGCCGCTTCAATCTTCACATTTTCTTTGGCTTCAATGGCTTGGTGCAATCCGTCTGAATAACGACGCCCTTCCATGATACGGCCTGTTTGCTCATCTACAATTTTAACTTGCCCTTCAATCACTACATATTCTACATCATTGTCAAATAAAGTATAGGCTTTCAATAATTGATTCACGGTGTGAATGCGATCGGCCTTGATACTATAATCGGTGATGATGGCTTCTTTTTGTTGTAATTTTTCTTCCGCTTTTAAAGCTTCATTTTGATCAATGGCATTTAAGGCAACACTGATATCAGGCAATAAAAAGAAATTAGGATCCTCTCCTTGTTTCGTAATTAAGTTTAATCCCTTATCGGTCAACTCTACTGAATTATTTTTTTCATCGATATGGAAAAATAAATCCACATCTACATGCGGCATTTCTCTTTGCTGATCGGCTAAATAATAGTTTTCTGATTTTTGCAATTTCACTCTAATGCCTGGCTCACTTAAATATTTTATGATGGCACTATTTTTAGGCAAGCCTCTAAACGCACTGTACAAGGCTTTTCCACCATCTTTTGGATCGTCATTGCCTTCTGCAATTTTCTTTTTGGCTTCAATCAAAAATTGGTTCACCGTTTTTCTTTGCATCTCTACCAATTTTTCAATTCTTGGTTTCAATTCAAAAAATTGTTGCTCTCCAGTTTGATGTCCAATAGGACCTGAAATAATTAATGGGGTACGCGCATCATCAATCAATACACTATCCACTTCATCCACCATCGCATAATGATGTTTGCGTTGCACCATTTCTTCTGGTGTTTGCACCATATTGTCTCTTAAATAATCAAAACCAAATTCATTGTTGGTGCCAT
>CAINEG010000073.1 GCA_903847655.1 uncultured Bacteroidota bacterium | reverse complement strand
GACAAGCAATAAGTTGCTAAAAAATACGACCTTAGCCACTCTATGGAATTTGCAGTTGTAGATATTGAAACCACAGGCAGTACCCCTCAATCGGCGGGCATTACTGAAATTGCTATTGTGATACATAATGGGGTAGAAGTGACGGGTAAATATGTGACTTTGATTAACCCTAGACATAAAATACCACCCTTTATTGTAAATATGACGGGCATTAGCGATGAAATGGTGGCAGGCGCCCCTTTGTTTGAGGAAGTAGCGCCGCAGATATACAATTTATTAAATGGCCGTGTATTTGTGGCCCATAATGTAAGCTTCGATTATTCCTTTGTGCATTATTTACTAGGTAGGTCGGGTTTTCAGTGGTCGGCTCCCAAATTATGCACGATTAAATTAAGCCGACGAGTATTTCCTGGTTTAGAAAAATACGGACTAGGTTCTTTGACCCGTGATTTAGGAATTAGAATAGAGGGAAGGCACCGCGCTTGGGGAGATGCTGCTGCAACCGCGCAAGTGTTAACCATGGCCATTCAAAAAGAGGGGATGCAACCTATTCATAGTTTGCTTGCGAAAAAAGAACCTCGAAAGAAAATACTACCGCATACTGAAATACCTAATGAAAGATCGGACTCAGAAGATTAATCTTTTTGATTTTAATACTCTGCCGTCACACCCGTATAATTGTGCGGCGTAATCGCTTTCAATTCTTTTTTAACTGCTGCGGTCACTTTTAAGCCATCGATAAATTTGTGCATCAGTTTTTTATCCATCTTATTTTTACCTCGTGTTAAATCCTTTAAAGCTTCGTAAGGATTAGGATATTTTTCTCTGCGTAAAATAGTTTGAATGGCTTCTGCTACTACGGCCCAATTGTTTTCTAAATCGGCCTGCATTTTTTCTTCATTCAAAATTAATTTGCCTAATCCTTTTTCTAAAGAATTTAAAGCAATGGTAATATGTCCTACTGGAACTCCAATATTTCTAAGCACGGTAGAATCGGTTAAGTCGCGTTGTAGACGACTAATAGGAAGCTTAGCAGCCAAGTGTTCAAGTATCGCATTCGCCATTCCTAAATTACCTTCTGCATTTTCAAAGTCAATAGGGTTCACCTTATGCGGCATAGCGCTAGAACCTACTTCACCTTTTTTGGTTTGTTGTTTGAAATAATCCATAGAGATATAGGTCCAGATATCGCGGCTTAAATCAATTAAGATATTATTCAATCGCTTTAAAGTATCACACTGCGCAGCGAAATGATCATAGTGTTCAATTTGCGTTGTGAACTGCATTCTTTGTAATCCTAAAACATCATCTACAAATTCATTGCCCAAGCTTACCCAATTCTTTTTAGGAAAAGCAATATGGTGTGCGTTAAAATTTCCGGTAGCACCTCCAAATTTAGCAGCATAAGGAATGGCAGTAAATAATTCCACTTGATGATGCAATCTTTCTACGAAGACCATGATTTCTTTGCCTAAAGTGGTAGGAGAAGCAGCTTGACCATGTGTACGTGCCAATAAAGCAACCTTCTTCCATTTTTTAGCCAGCTGAAATAAATTGTTTTGCAAATTGATGTACGCCGGTAAAATATTATTTTCCATGGCCTCTTTCCAACTCAATGGAATAGCAGTGTTATTGATGTCTTGTGAAGTCAATCCAAAATGAATCCATTCTTTTAATTCACTGGCTTTCTTTTGATCCAATATTTCTTTCAAAAAGTATTCTACTGCTTTTACATCATGGTTGGTGGTAGCTTCAATGGTTTTTATTTTTTCAGCATCGGCTTCGCTAAAATTGTCAACTACAGCCAACAATGCTTTTCTTAAAGCAGGCGTTAGTTTAAAAAATTTCTTATCTGCAAGAAATAAGAAATAATGGACTTCCACTAAAACGCGGTACTTGATCAAGCCAAATTCGGAAAAATAAGCGCTTAAAGCGGCAGTTTGCTTTTGGTAACGACCGTCAACGGGAGAAATGGCTGTAAGTTTCGACATGGACTGATAATTTAAACAAGTAGTTAGATTCTTAGAAAAAAGGTTTTTCTTTGTGCAAAGTTAATTCAATTGGACAAAAAATGGCGCATAGGCGCGGTAAGTTATTTAAATACCCGCCCATTATTACTAGGTATGG
>CAINEG010000072.1 GCA_903847655.1 uncultured Bacteroidota bacterium | reverse complement strand
GGCATGAATTAAGCAATGTGCCTAAACTAGCCATCACCGTTGGTATTAGTAGCATCATGAAAGCCAAGAAAATTGTTTTATTGGCCTGGGGAAATAAAGCAGGCATTATTGCCAAAGCAGTGGAGGGAGATATTACAGAACAAATTCCTGCAAGCGTTTTACAAAACCACGACGACTGTACATTTTACATTGATGAATTCGCAGCGGCAGATCTTACCAGAAACAAAGCACCTTGGTTGACCGGCTCCAATGATTGGACCCCCTCAATGATAAAAAAAGCGGTCATTGAATTGGCTTTAAAATTGGACAAAACCATTTTAAGTTTAACGGCAGATGATTATAAAGAAAATAGTTTAGCAGATTTATTAGTATTGAAAGAATCTGTTTATGATATTAACTTGCATGTGTTTTACATGTTAAGAGATTCCATCACTGGCTGGCCTGGTGGCAAACCCAATGCGGTTATTCCTGCACATCCAGAGCGCAGTGCCCCCAATCCAAAAAAAGTATTGTTGTTCTCTCCTCATCCAGATGATGACATCATTAGCATGGGTGGTACTTTTATGCGTTTACAAGAACAAGGCCATGAGGTACATGTGGCTTATCAAACCAGTGGCAATATTGCGGTGACCGATGAATTTGTCACTCGTTTCTTAGATTTTGCTGTAGGTTTTGAAGACTTATTTGGCATTGACAATAAAAAAAGTGAAGAAATTTTAAGCGCAGCTCGAACCTTTTTAGCAGGGAAAAAATCGGATCATTTAGACACTGCAGAAATCAGGGCCATTAAAGGATTGATAAGAAGGTGCGAAGCCAAAGCCACCTGTAGATATGTAGGAATCGCAGAAAATAATTACCATTTCATGGATTTGCCTTTTTATGAAACTGGTGCCATTGAAAAGAAACCTATGAGCGAATTAGACATTCGCATCACCATGGACTTACTAAAACAAATTCAACCCCATCAAGTGTATTGCGCTGGCGACTTGGCCGATCCACATGGCACGCATAAAGTTTGTTTAGATGTTATATTTGAAAGTATGCGCCGATTAAAAGCAGAAGGTGAAGTTTGGGTTAAAGATTGTTGGGTTTGGTTATATAAAGGTGCTTGGCAGGAATGGGATATTTCAGAAATAGAAATGGCTGTACCTATGAGCCCCGACCAAGTAATCAAAAAGCGATTTGGCATCTTTATTCATCAGTCCCAAAAAGACAGTGTACCCTTCCAAGGCACAGATGCTAGAGAATTTTGGCAAAGAGCTGAAATTAGAAACGCCCATACCGCCGACTTATATGCACGTCTTGGTTTGACCAAATACGCTGCTATTGAGGCATTTGTGCGCTGGCATTATTAGTCATCGGCCCAATATTTAGGGTTTTTACTTGGGTAAAATGAGATTTTAAGGTATATTTGCACCCCCTATAACTAGGGAAATGGCTGCGTAGCTCAACTGAATAGAGTACCTCACTACGGATGAGGGGGTTTTAGGTTTGAATCCTAACGCGGTCACCCAATAAAAAAGCCTCCTTAAATTAGGAGGCTTTTTTTATGCTAATAGATGGTAATAATCATTAAAACTTAATGGCTTCCAACCACTCAATCAATTGGGTGATGGAACTTTTATTGATGGATGCACCGATATTATAATCCTTGTTCCAAAAAGTAAGTACTTTATTGTCCATGAAAATATTGTCCTTCACAATGATATAATAGCCTCTGTCAAAGGAGGCTGTTTTTTGGTCATCCTCAATAATGGACAAACCCTCTTTTAAATCCTTGATCAACTGATTTATTTTCACAGGATCTGCAATAGCTATGGTGTCCGATTCTTGTTGGTAGATGTACTTCTGATTCTTAAAAATAATTTGAACCGAATTTTTTACCTCATTGCTAGTATAAATGCTACAGATTAAACTTCCAATTTTAGTTTGGCTGACTGTGTTTATATTTTCTTTTATGACTGATTCTTCTTTGGCTTGCCCATAAGTCTGAGCGGCAATCAATAGTAGCAAAAAAAACATACTACGGGGGGATAGTAGCTTCATGTAGGGGGTTTAAGTTGAGGGCGAAAATATGATTTTTATCATAGAACTTCCCTTTTTGTTTTAGGAAATTAATTGATTTATGGGATTGACTATCAACATATTATAAAATATTTTTATAGATTTATTTCTTACAATACTTTTAGTATAGTATGGCCCTTAATTTATATGCTGTATTTTTGACTAAACAACTCGTATTGAAATTAGCTTTCCTTTCTGTGGGCAAACCCAATGAACCTTATATCAAAGAAGGCATTGAAAATTTTACTAAAAGAATTGGCCATTATTACCCTATCCAATGGCAATTGATTGCTCCAGCTAAAGCCACTGATCCTGATCAAATTAAAAAAGCGGAAGCGCAATCCATTCTAAAAGCAATTGGCCCCAATGATGTACTTATTTTATTAGACGAAACAGGTACCATGCTGAGTTCTCCAGGTTTAGCTAAATTGATACAGCAAAAAGCCAATCAGAGTGCCCAACGTATTGTTTTTTTAATTGGCGGTGCTTACGGTGTGGCCATTGAAATCAAACAACGCGCTCAATTTACCTGGTCTTTGTCAGAATTGGTTTTCCCTCATATGTTGGTTAGATTGATCTTAGCAGAACAAGTATACCGCGCATGCAGTATCTTGGCCAATGAAAAATACCATCACGAATAAATGCCAATTAAATTAATATGAGTATTACTTTAACAATTACCATTGTCACGGTAGCTATTTCCATTGCTGCGATGTACAATGACAACCTAATGGATAAATTAATTTTTCATCCCTATACGGTACATCAACAAAATCAATGGTATCGATTTTTCACCTCTGGTTTTATTCATGCCGATTTTATGCATTTGGCTTTTAATCTATTCTCCTTTTATATGTTTGGAGATTATGTAGAGCAATATTTTACGATGATATTTGGATCCTCAGGAGCAAGTTTTTTCATCGTCCTCTATATCTCTTCTTTATTAGTTTGCTTAATTCCAACTTATCTCCATCACTTTAAACAATACAATTACCGCAGCCTGGGTGCCTCTGGTGCAGTTTCTGCCATTGTATTTGTGGGTATTTTTTTACAACCTACCATGCAAATTGGATTTTTTATTATCCCTCCTATTATTCCTGGATTTATTTTTGGGCCCATTTATCTTGGCCTTACTGCCTACTTATCTAAACAAGGACAAGGAGGCATCAATCACAGTGCCCATCTATGGGGTTCTATTTATGGGGTGGTATTTTTAATAATCACCGCTCACTTTATTGGACATGTAGAAGTAGTGAGTTTATTTATAGATCAGATTAGGACTTATCTTGGTAAGTAATTTTTAACACCTTAGTGGTTTGCGGCGTAATTTTAAATCGATCATCTAATCGGTGCCCTACTACCCAACAAATTTTATCTCCAACAGCGATAATGCCTACTTGCTCTTTAATGGCTGGGCTTAATTTTAAACTGCCCAAAAAATGATTCAACTTCTTTTTCTTTCTTAAACCCAAGGGGTAAAAATAATCTGTGGACTGCCAGGTTCTAAATAAAATAGGCCAGTCTAATTTGGCTGCATCTAGATAGGCAATTTTGGGACTAGGATCTATGCTTGTGTTTTCTATGGCCTCTAAAAGCTCTAATTGCAAAGTTCCATATTTAGTTTGCATTACGCCTTCCCCTACATAAATAACTAAATGTTCTTTACTAGTATCATTAGAGACAATTTGAATGACTTCATTGTATTTAATAAAACGATACGTAGGCGTGGCTATATAAGCCCCATTAGAGGCCTCCAATAATTTATGTACTTCGGTAATTTGCGCTGGTTTAAAACCATAAGATTGGATCAAGCCCCAGGTATAAGTAGCATTGTCTTTTACCTTATTAAAATAACTGATGGGTAAGGTGGGTATGCCCTTTTTAATTTTAAATCCTTTTTTCCAAAAAGATGCTACCGTAGCCTCTACAATGGCTTCTGCCTCTTTTAATTTCTCTGCGGTGGAGAAAATATTTTCATTCACATGGGCATAAACTTCCTGAATTTGTGGAATAATTTTATTGCGAATTAAATTACGGGTATAATCGTCTTTACTATTAGAACTATCTTCTACAAAGCTTAAGCCATTAGTTGTGGCGTATTGTTTTATTTGCGCTTTAGTAAAAGGCAATAAGGGTCTGGCCAAGTTTAAAACATCGTGTCGTCTAGCGGGAATACCGGTTAGCCCATGCAAGCCTGTCCCTCTGAACAATTGCATCAGCACAGTCTCTGCTTGATCGTCTGCATGATGGGCTGTCAAAAGTACTTCCTCCTTTGCTAACAAAGATTCAAACCAAGCATACCTTATTTCACGGGCAGCTTCTTGTAAACCCATTTTATAAGTGGCCGCATATTTATTCGTATCTATACTATGTACTTTAAGGGGGACATTAAATTGTTGGGCAAATGCACGCACAAAATTTTCATCTCTTACACTTTCTTCTGCTCTTAATTGAAAATTAACATGCGCCAACGTAATATTGGCTTTGCAACTATGCATCAGATGGGCAAGTACAATACTGTCTACCCCGCCACTAATGGCGATTAAAAAATGGTGCTTCTTTAAGCTGAGCGCTGGAAACTTTTTCTCCCAATGTTTAGTAAAGTTTTCGAGCGTTAACATGCCAATGTAGTTGAGGTAATTATTTTTTTTGCTCTTTGGCCCAAGCGTCCTTTAAAGTAACCGTGCGATTAAACACGAGTGCAGTTTGGGTACTTGTAGTATCCTGATAAAAATAGCCTTTTCTTAAAAATTGAAAACGTGCTTCCTTACTGTCTTCCAATAAGGCAGGTTCGCCCCAAGCAGTGGTCACTTTTGTTAATGAATTAGGATTGATGTAATCTTTAAAATCGCCTTCTGCGCCAGCCACATCTTCTACCTTAAACAACCGATCATATTCATTTAATACAACAGGCACTGCATGCTTGGCACTTACCCAATGCAAGGTCCCTTTTACATGAATACCTGAAGTATCTGATCCACTTTTGCTATCAGGGAAATAACTTGCATAGACTGTTTTGATATTTCCTTGATCATCTTTATCAAAGCTGTCGCATTTAATGATATAAGCACTTTTCAAACGAACCATTAAATCAGGTCCTAGTCTAAAATACTTTTTAGTAGGTACTTCCATAAAATCATCTCTTTCGATCCATAATTCTTTACTAAATGGAACTGCTCTCACACCCCCATCAGCATCTTCAGGATTGTTTTCTGAATGAAGTATTTCTTCCCCTAGATCATAATTCGTAATCACTAATTTAATAGGATCAGTTACAACCATTCTTCTTTGTGCAATTTTATTCAAATGCTCTCTAACACAAAATTCTAATAAACTAAAATCAATGATGTTTTCTCTTTTAGCAATACCTATTCTGTCACAAAAATCTCTGATACTTTCTGGGGTATAGCCTCTTCGGCGCATACCGCTTATGGTGGGCATTCGAGGATCATCCCAGCTTTCTACATGATTCTCTTGCACCAACTGTAATAATTTACGTTTACTCATAATGGTATACGTCATATTCAGTCGTGCAAACTCATATTGCTTGGAAGGGAAAATACCTAATTGCTCAATACCCCAATCATACAAGGCACGGTGCGGTATAAATTCTAAAGTACAAATAGAATGAGTGATGTTTTCAATTGCATCGCTTTGGCCATGGGCAAAATCATACATAGGATAAATGCACCATTGATCTCCCGTACGATGATGATGCGCCTTCTTAATACGATATAAAATAGGATCACGCAAAAGCATGTTTGGATTGGCTAAATCAATTTTAGCACGCAACACTTTAGCGCCATCTTCAAAAGCACCCGCCTTCATATTGGTAAATAATTCTAAGTTTTCAGCAATACTTCTGTTTCTATATTCATTCCCTGTACCTGCAGCAGTGGGCGTACCTTTTTGTATGGCTATTTCTTCGGGACTGCTGTCATCTACATAGGCCAACCCTTTTTCAATTAATTGTAAAGCGAAGCCATATAAGGTATCAAAATAATCTGATGCATAACATTCTTTTACCCATTCAAAGCCCAACCATTTTAAATCGGCTTTAATGCTTTCAACATATTCCGTTTCTTCGGTGGTGGGATTGGTATCATCAAATCTTAAATTAGTGCCACCGCCAAAATCTTTGGCCAAACCAAAATTCAAGCAAATACTCTTCGCATGGCCAATGTGCAAATAGCCATTGGGCTCAGGTGGAAACCTAGTTAATATAGATTTATGTTTACCCGCTGCTAAATCTTGGGAAACAATTTCTTCAATAAAATTTAAACTTTTTTCTTCACTCATTGTAGATGGGACTATTCGGGTAAAGATACTAAAATAGGGCTCAAAAACCTACCCTTTGTACCCGTATAATTTTTGCACTTCTATTACGATTTTTTCGATGTCTTTGTCATCCCCTTTGGCATCGTATTGTTGTTTTAAATTACTTCCAAAAACAAAGGCCACTGTTTGCCAAAAACCGGCATTGAATCCACCTTTGAACTCTTTTATGATTTCATAGCAATTATTTCCGGTTTCTCTATTGATTAATTTCATCAACACCTTACCTTGATACACAGATAAATTGGTCACCCTATCTGCAAAATCTCTTTTCAATTCCTTTTCCCTAGATTTAATGATTTGTTTTCTTTGGCGCTCATCTGATACATGGGCCAATTGTAAATTTACTTCTGAAATAATTTTACCTGCTGTTTTCGCGTAAGGATAAGTAACATAGACTGCATTTCTAAGTCGGGTCCAGTTTTTCCAATAATTTTTCCAATGCGAATTTAGAATAGCATTGACTTGAGCGGATGGCAACCAGGATTGAGGGATGGTATCTCCTTCTGGGCTAATGTACGCCTCTACCCTTAAGGTATCGTAGGTACCAGTTTGTGCATGTATTTGGGGCGAACTAACAATGGCCAAAACAAACACCAATAAATATATCAAACGCTTCTTCATATTCATTGATCCTCTAAATTAGAAAAAGTAACCTCTATTCTTTGTTTAAAAATCTAAAAAATAGGTTAAACTATTTGATTCAATGTCTTTTATTTGGCTTTGAATTTTTTCACTCTATTAAAAGTAGCCAAGCCAAAACCAAAAACCATTACGATCACCCCTATCCATAAAATATTGATAAATGGAAACTCGTAGGCTTTCAAAGTAATCAAATTGGTTAAAGAAGCAGATTCCTTCATCCCTATTTCCAACAAACCTTTTTGCTGGTCCACAACTTTATTAAAACTCAAGACTAAATTTTGTGCTTTTACCGTATCGTAATTAGCTTGCAAGCTCATGCCTTCCAAAATAATACTCGGACTAGCTTGATACTTTAAACCTTCTTTAGAAGTGACCGACAACTGTAAAACTAATTCATTGCTTCCAGCAGGTCTATTGGTATTTGGATTCACCAAAACTTTGTCCAATTTGACATAGCCATTGCTGTAAAAAATAGAATCCCCAATAGCCATTTGATGGGGCAGAAAACTGCTGGTATCCTCCGTTGAATGATCTTGAAAAGAAGTAACATAAACGAAAATATCTTTGTTCCAATAATGTTTGGAAGATGGATTGGCAGAAAAGCCTTCCATCCCTTTATTGTTTTTCAAAACATCGGGATACAAGAAAAATTCTTCCTCAGTTTTTTTCTCTTTGAATTTTAATACAAAGAATCTTTTGTCTAAAATATCAAAGCTGTCTTGCACATAAGTGACCATGTATTTACCCATGTCTGTGGCAATACCTTCAAATAAAGTAATGTTTTCTTTTGGATTGCCTGCAGGACTCTTTTTTGATTCCATACGCAATGGGCTGATACCTGTGGTATTCCAACTTAATATTGTTTTATTAGAGGAAGAGATTAAAATACCTACCAGGACTAGCCCAAAGCCAACATGCCCAATGGAAGCGCCTGCGGATTTTAATTTTCCTTTTTGCACCGAGAAGAAGTAGAATAAATTGGCAACCACTGTAAAGATGGAAGCAAATAAAGCTACATAGATCGCCCCTGTAAAACCAATGCCCTTCTCCGTAAACTTTACGCCAACAAAGAAATAAACTACAGCCGTCACAACAATCGTAATTAATAAGGGCAAATTTATTTTCTCTTTAAAATAATCTCCCGTAGTTCCTTTGAATTTTAAATATTGTCCAACCGCTGTCAATAAGCCAATAATGATGGCCACAAAAACTTGTACTTGGTTGTGTGCAAAAGCTGCATCTTCAGGAGGTGCAATCTTGGTGCCAAACAATTTATTAAAAACCGGAATCGAAGTAATAGAAATAATCACCACTGCAGATAAAAATAAAATCAAGGACCCTACCAACATCCAAAACTCCCTACTTTTAATTTCGTCTTCTTTTTGCGGCGCTTTCATATCCTTCATCCTTACCATAAATAATGCAAAATAAGGAAGCACAAAAATTAACAAAAACACCAATAATTGTGTATTCATTCCTAGGTCTGTAAAAGCATGCACCGATGTATCTCCCAATATGCCACTTCTGGTTAAAAAAGTAGAATACAAAACAAGTAAGAAACTTATTCCAAAAAAGAAATAAGTGGTTTTTAAACTGCCTCCAGTTTTTCTGTAAATGATACAAGCATGGATGGCGGATACCAAGGTCATCCAAGGCACCAAGGAGGCATTTTCTACTGGATCCCAGGCCCAATAACCTCCAAAGGTTAAACTCTCATAAGCCCAGGCGGCACCCATCATAATACCTAAACCCAGAATCCCTGCAGAAAAACTAGCCCAAGGCAAACAATGATCCATCCAATCATGTTCTTTTTTAATTAAACCTGTCACTGCAAAAGCAAATGGAATGGTAGTAGAAGCAAAACCTAAAAATAAAATAGGCGGATGAATCACCATCCAATAGTTCTGTAATAAAGTATTTAAACCTGTACCATCTTTAATTAAATGTAAATAATCGGGACGTGAAAGTATGGGCCAACTCATTTCTTCTCTTAACAATAAAAATGGGCTGCTGCCTAATTTAGCATCAAAAATAAACAAGCCCACCACCATGGTGGCCAAGACAAATTGAACAAAATTCAAGACCATCATCACCCCATTGATATTGTTGTTCCATCTTTTTAATCTAGCCAACACAAATAAGCCTAATACACAATGCCAAAAGCTCCACAATAAAAAACTTCCTTCTTGCCCTTCCCAAAAACAACTTAATAAATATTGATAAGGCAGGTTCTTGTCGCTATGCATATAAGCATACTTGTATTCAAACAAATGATTGGAAATAATATAAAATAGTACAACGAAACATGAAAAAATACATAGCGCTTCTATGTAAAAAGCAATTTTAGCCAATTTGTTCCACTGCGCTTGTACCGATAATTCTTTTGAAAAAAAAGCTTTAGCAAAAGCAAAACTGGCTAATAAGGCGGCCACTAAACTTAGTATCGTTAAAAAATATCCTATTTGTCCAGGCAGCAAATGCTCCCCAATAAACTTTGTTGTATTCATTGACCTAATTGAAATAATTAATTGCTGATGGTTACCGGTTGTTCTTTCATGGCATTGGGATTGTCCTTGTATTTAGAAGGACATTTCATTACAATCGCTGAACATTCAAAATGATCCCCTTGCACTTTACCTTTTAACACCAATCTTTCAGATTTTTCCATATCGGTTGGCATGGTATTGTGGTAAACTACTGCAATTTTACCCCCTAGACTGTCTTGCACATTAAATTGCAATAAATTAGGATCTTTGACTGGATCGTATTGAACAGCTACCGACTTATCCATTTTAACAATTAAGTTGACAAACTTGCCTTCTTTTTGCTTGGCGGAGCCAATGGTTTCGTAGCTACTTAAATCGCCAGTATAGCTGATCAGCACCACAATAGCTGCTGCAATTAATACCAATAAAATAAGATGTGTTTTCTTCATAGTGCAAAGTTAACCAAATGGGCTTAAATTGCACCAAATATTACTCCACTAGAAACTAAAATTTTATGCGTGTTTTTGACTATATTATTGTATGCAAAAGTCCCGATTTCAAAAACGTAGACAGGATCAGCCAATTCATGCTATTGATATCCGTAGTGGCCATTTCCTATTCCCTCTATTTAGGCTTATTTCCTAAGCCAGCACTCATTTTTGCCATTATGACTTCCTTTATTAGCTGGTGGATTTTCTGTGTTTTTCAAAGAAAAAGAGGCCAAATACCCTATTACCGCTTAGGTTTGCTCCTGGCTTCCTGGGGATGGTTTTTACAACCCAATGGTCTATTGATTGCAGGCATCTTTTTAATTGGGGCCTTATTCGAAAGGCAAGTGAAATTCCCCTACGAATTGGCTTTTGACCCCACTGGAATAGTGATCAATACCTTTCCTAAAAAATATTATTCCTGGACCATGGTTCAAAATGCTTTAATCAAAGATGATTTGATCACCATAGATTTCAAAAACAATCAACTGATCCAAAAACAAATCAATGAGCCAGTAACGGCTACCATTACAGCAGAATTTAATGCTTTTTGTGCCCAACAAATGGCCAATTCTAATTTAATTAAATCCTAATTGATACCTTTACCCAATGTCAATACAAAGCTCCCCCTATATTTTATATTCTGACGGCAAAGGCCAAATATTTGAAGACACTAGCTTGTATGTAACAGGCCGTGCTGGCTGGGACGCTTACGAAGTACCTCTAGAAGATTGGATGGAATTACCCAATGGAGGAAGCTTGTATGAATTACCAGAAAGAAGAGGCATTGGCATCGATGTGGAAACAGGTGAAATGCGCATTTGTGAAAAAGGTTGGGCCGTAGCTGCCTTTATTCCTCCGGCTCATACTGGTTTATATATAGCGGCTTATGAAACCTTAGCCAATGCACCTACACTTCCTTTATTTTGTTATACAGCGGTGGGCTGGCAGGATGGAAAAAATTATGTACCCGCCGTAAGAATTGAAAAAGACATTAGACAAGATTGCGAAGGTTATGATCAAAAAATAATTGAAAAAGGAACAAGTAAATTATTAGAAACCTATAGTCAAAATAGATTGGTCAAGCATTTAATGGAAAACTGTTGCATGACTTATCATTGTCCAGCAGCAAGAAATTTTGCGATGAGCAGATGGGAATGTCCTATTCCTATATCCCCTGCTTGCAATGCCAATTGTATTGGATGTATTTCTTTTCAACCTATTGAAGAAGAAATTATTTCAAACCAAGAACGTTTAGTCTTTAAACCTACCGCTGCCGAAGTAGTAGAATATACTGTGCCCCATTTAATGACCGCCCCTTTTCCTATTGTAAGCTTTGGACAAGGATGCGAAGGAGAACCTTTGTTGATGTGGGAAACGATGAAAGAATCCATTATTGAAATTAGAAAACATACCGATAAAGGAAGTATCAATATTAATTCCAATGGTTCTAATCCAGTGGCTGTAAAAATTTTAGCGGAAGCTGGCTTAGATAGTTTAAGAGTCAGTACCAATTCGGTGCGTGAAAATATTTACAACGC
>CAINEG010000071.1 GCA_903847655.1 uncultured Bacteroidota bacterium | reverse complement strand
GCTCAAATTGAAACCTCTATTGTGCCTGTTTTAACTAGAATTTCTGGGTATGTTAAAACCATTGCCATTAAAGATTATGATTCAGTGGGTCAAAATCAATTAGTCGCTGAAATTGATGATGCTGAATTGCAAGTGCAATTACTAGAGCAACAATCTGATTTGCAACAATCTACGGCGGATGTATCCAATGCGCAAGCACAACTTGAAAATGGAATTTTATCTTTAAAAAATAACAAAGGCGTTATTGACTTAAGAGCAATCAAACAAAAAAAGGCAAATAATGACTTAAAGAGAGATGAAAATTTATTTAAAGAACAAGCCATCACTAGAAAACAGGTAGAGGAAACTGAATTTCAATTAGCAGCTGCCAATCAAGAATTAACTAATGCGCAAACAGAATTAGCGACTGCAAATAATAGAATTGCAGTGTTAAGACAAAATGTGAATAGGGCAATGGCGTTAATTGAAATGAAAAAAACGAAGATCAAAGAAACTGAGTTGAAATTATCGTATACCAAAATCATTACACCAAGTGCTGGAAAGATTGGGAAAAAGAATATTAATATTGGACAGTTTGTGCAAGCGGGCACACCTTTATTCTCCATTGTAAATGATAGTAGCTATTGGATTGTAGCTAATTTTAAAGAAAGTCAATTAGAAAGTTTACAAGAAGGAAAAAGTGTAAAAATTCGTTTGGATGCATTTCCCGATCTAGACATCGAAGGAACCATATTAAGTTTAAGTGATGCAACAGGTGCTAAGTTTTCCTTGTTGCCTCCGGATAATTCAAGTGGAAACTTTATTAAAGTAACCCAAAGAATTCCTGTAAAAATTGCCATTAACAATCAAGCTGCTTTCAAAAATAAATTGAGAGCGGGGATGAGCGTATTTATCACCGTTGACAAATAGTTCATATGGCTGCGCTTAAGGGCTTTGCAAGAGCAATTATAGTAATTACAACTGTATCAGCTGCCATCATGGAGCTGATAGATACTTCTATTGTCAATGTTGCATTGAATGATATCTCTGGAAGCTTAGGTGTGAGTATTGAAGATGTAAGTTGGGTAATTACTTCCTATGCAATTGCGAATGTTATCATCATACCCCTCACAGGATTTTTGGCTGAATATTTTGGTCGTAAAAATTATTATATTGTTTCGATGATTATTTTTACTGCTGCCTCTTATTTATGTGGGCAGTCAGATAGTTTAATTGAATTAATTATTTGGCGATTTGTACAAGGTATTGGTGGCGGTGCTTTATTATCTACCTCACAAGCAATATTATTTGATGCCTTTGAACCCAAGGACAGGCCCATGGCTGCAGGTTTATTTGGTATGGGTATTGTGCTAGGCCCCACGCTAGGACCCACTTTAGGGGGTTGGATTATTGAACATAATAGTTGGCCATTAATATTTATGATTAATATACCTATTGGTATAATTGCTACATTTTTATCATTCACCTTTATTGATAAAAAAGTAGGAGAGGGTAAAGGCAAAGACGCAATCAAAATTGATTATACAGGTATCATGCTTTTAATGGCGGGTATTGGTTGCTTGCAATATGTTTTAGAAAGAGGAGAATCGGAAGAGTGGTTTAATAGTGAAACCATTCGTTATTGTTCGGGTATAGCTATTATTGGACTTGTATCATTTATTTTATATGAATTAAATATCAAGCAACCTGCCGTTAATTTAAGGGTATTAAAAAATAG
>CAINEG010000070.1 GCA_903847655.1 uncultured Bacteroidota bacterium | reverse complement strand
TGCCTTTGGACATTGAAGGAGAGACTATTCAGTTGCTAATCAATGAGGTAGATATTATAGCAGAAGATATACCTGGATGGAGTGTGGCGGTTAAAAACGCCCTTACAGTGGCCTTGGACATTACCATTAGCCCAGCTTTATTACAGGAAGGTAATGCCCGTGAGCTAGTAAATAGGGTCCAAAACATCAGAAAAGAGTCGAATTTCGACCTAACAGACAAGATTTTGCTTGAAATAGAGGAGAATACGGAATTGAAGGACTCCATTATTCAATTTTCGGACTATATTTGCCGCGAAATTCTTGCACACCAAATTGACTGGGTTCCAACCTTAAACGAGGCAGTTGAAGTCGAAATAAATGAGCATAAATTAAGGATTTCAGTTAGACAAAAAGGATAATTATGGCTACAAAAAAACCAGCTCCAAAAAAAGCAGCGCCTAAAAAGGCAGCACCTGCAAAAAAGGCAGCGCCGAAAAAAGCCGCTCCCAAAAAAGCCGCACCTGCAAAAAAAGCAGCACCTAAAAAAGCAGCGCCTTTAAAAAAGGCAGCGCCGAAAAAAGTAGCACCTAAAAAAGTAGTGCCTGCAAAAAAAATTGTTCCAAAAAAAGCAGTTCCAGCAAAAAAAGCGGTCCCTGTTAAAACACCTATAAAAAAAGCCACCCCCATTAAAGCGCCTATTAAAAAAGCAGTTCCTGTCAAAGGAAAGGCAAAACCAACTATTCCTGTTAAGGCACCTATTAAAGCTCCAATAGCTGCGAAGCCTGTTGAAAAATATGTTCCACCTGCAAAGCCGGTACCTAAAATTCCAACACCTCCAGTGAAACCAGTGCGTAAAGTCGCAGAACCAATCAAAGACATTAAAGTTCCAAAAATAGCTTCCAAAAGCAGTGTACCTTATCAACCAGGCTATGTTCCTATGGAAAGAAGAAAAGAAGTAGAAAGATCAACCGATACTTTAGTAAAATACTCAGATGCTGAATTGAAAGAATTCAAAGATTTAATCAGTAACAAATTAGAAGCTGCTAAAAAAGAATTGCTTTATTTACAAGGCATCATTACCCGTAAGGACGAATTAGGTGGTGACAATGACGATGCTAGATACATGACCATGGAAGATGGCAGTGTGAGCATGGAAAGAGAGCAATTGGGACAAATGGCCAGCCGTCAAATTACTTTTATCGACCATTTAGAAAAAGCCTTGATGCGCATCGAAAACAAAACTTATGGTATTTGTAGAGTGACAGGGCGTTTGATAGATAAGGCTCGTTTGCGTGCAGTACCTCATGCCACTTTAAGCTTAGAAGCTAAATTGGGCTATGTTAGAAATAGCAGTGATCAATAATCAGTAATAAAATACTCCATATAAAAAACCCCGATAAATTTTATCGGGGTTTTTTATTATTTGACTTCCTGCATGTCAATTAGTTTTCGGTAATAACCATTTTGCGCAATCAATGCATCATGGTTGCCTCTTTCCACAATATTGCCTTTTTGCAAAACAATAATTTCATCTGCATGTCTAATGGTAGACAATCTATGTGCAATTACAATGGAAGTTCTATTTTGCATCATATTGTTAATGGCATCTTGTACTAATTTTTCACTTTCTGTATCTAGTGCTGAAGTGGCTTCGTCTAAAATTAAAATAGGGGGATTCTTTAAAACAGCACGGGCAATGGTTAAACGCTGGCGTTCTCCACCACTTAGTTTGCTACCTCTATCGCCTATTATACTCTGAAAGCCACCTTCTTTTTTAATGATAAAATCATAGGCATTGGCGATTTTGGCCGCTTCCATAATTTCAGCCTCAGTAGCATTTGGTTTACCTAAGGCAATGTTGGCTGCGATGGTATCATTGAATAAAATAGGCTCTTGTGTTACAATGCTGATTAAATTTCTTAAACTATGTAAACTATAGTCCTTAATATTTTTTCCATCAATCAATAAATGACCAGCACTTACATCATGAAACCGAGGTACTAAATCGGCCAGGGTGCTTTTGCCTGCACCAGATGATCCTACCAAGGCCACCGACCTGCCTTTGCGAATGGTCAAGTTAATGTCCTTTAATATACTGGCATCCTGATATAGGAATTGAACATTGTTGAACTCAATAGATTCTTTAAAACTTTCCAAAACTATGGGGTTTGCATTTTCTTCCACCGTCAATGGAGCTTCTAAAATTTCATTCAATCTATCTAAAGTGGCATTGCCTCTTGTCACGTTGTAAGCCGCCTGGGACAATGCTTTGGAAGGATTGATAATTTGAGAAAACAAAGCTACATAAGCAATGAAAGAACTACCTGAAAGAATCTCTCCATTCAATACTAGCTTACCTCCAAACCATAATACACCACATAAAATAATCACCCCCAAGGTTTCAGAAACAGGAGAAGCCAAATCACGTCTATTGAGTATTTTATTTTTGATATGAAAAATTTCATCTACCAATGCAAAAAATTGTTTCTTCACTCTACCCTCTGCATTAAAAGCTTTAATAATTCTTAAGCCGGTTAAAGTTTCTTCCATCTGAGACAAAATCTCACCCCATTTTACCTGTGCTTTATTGGTATGTTTTTTTAAGCTTCTTCCAATGCGACCCACAATCAAACCAGCTAGAGGCAACAATATAAATACAAATAAAGTAAGCTTCACACTAATGATAAACAAGAAAATCAAAATCCCTAAAATGTTTAAAGGTTCTTTAATCAAACCTTCTAGTGCGCCAATCACAGAATTTTCTAGTTCGGTGATATCGTTGGAGGATCTGCTTAAGATATCTCCTTTGCGTTGTTCGGTAAAATAACCAATAGGCAATTGCAATATTTTTTCATACAATAGCCTGGAGTATTTTCTGGTGACTGCATTTCTTATCGGCGCCAAAAAATAATAAGATAGGTATAGAAATAAGTTCTTTAAAAAAATATTAATAATAATGGCTACACAAATCCATCCAAGGGCAGTCACCTTACCATGGGCATCAATGATTTGTTGTAAAAAACCATAGACCAGGTCTTTGATATTGACTGAACCCCCTGAGGTAGTAGCTGTTTTTATCACACCAGTCAATTCTCCTTTTTGAAATATAAGGTCCATAAAGGGCATCAACATCCCTAAGGAAAACAAACCAAAGACGATAGATAAGGTAATAAATAGGCTATACCAGGCCATATAGGCCTTGTATTCTCTGATATAACTTATGATGCGAATAAATTTCTTCATATTCAAAATTATTCCCGCAGAATAATCAGCAAAGTAACTAATTTTACAGCGAATCAACGATTTTGATTATGGAGGAAGGAAAAAGACAAAAACAGGTGGCCGGGGCCATTCAAAGCGCCCTTAACGATATTTTTTTAAAATTGGGGTTGACCAATTTACAAGGTGGGATGATTTCCATCTCTTCTGTAAAAGTAACCCCGGATTTATTGGAAGCTAGAATTTATATTAGCCTATTTCAGGTTAAAGACACCAATGAATGTTTTAAGAAAATTCAAGCACAGGCATGGGAAATAAAAAAGCATCTTTCTGATACCATGAAGCATCAATTGAGGCGCATCCCTGTCTTGCATTTTTATTTAGACGACACCTTGGATTACGTTTTTAAAATGGATGAGATTCTAAAAAATTTGTAAGTGCATTTTTTATTTGCATGGCGTTATTTTAGAGGTAAATATGCTTTTCAGGCAATACAAATTATTGCATGGGTAAGTGTATTTGCTATTGCCATAGGCACAGCTGCACTCATTTTAATATTAAGTGTTTCCAATGGCTTCACCGATATTGTGAAAGGCTTGTATTCGGATTTTTATGCCGACGTGCGCGTCACGTCAGTGCAAGGGAAATTTTTTACTTTATCAGACAGCACTTATAGTTTGGTTGAAAAAATAGATGGCGTTAAAGCTGTGAGCAGGGTAGTTGAAAATAGAGCTCTAATGGTTAAGGACAATTTTCAAGCAGTAGTCATGGTCAAAGGAATCGATTCTTCTTATGGCTACATCAACAATATCAAAGCACATTTAAAAAGAGGTAAATGCGTGATTGGAGATTTGAACACCCCCAAATTAATCATGGGCATTGGTATTGAACAAAAATTAGGCTTATTTCAGCGTTTTATTGGAGACACACTTCAGTTATTTGCAGTGAACAGGTCTGGAAAGTCTATCACCAGCCTTAATCAATTGAATACTTTGAATGCCGTGCAATCGGGCGCATTTTCTGTGCAGCAAGAATTCGATGACCAATATGTTTTTACCAATTATGCTTTTGCACAATATCTTTTTGATCTTGCGCCCAGTCAAGTGTCGGCCGTTGAGCTATCTGTTCAAGCTAATGCAGAGGCTAAAGTGATGAAACAATTAAAAAATATTTTTGGGGATCAATTTCTAGTTAAAAATAAATTTCAACAAAATATAGATTTATACAAGATCATGCAAATGGAAAAATGGATTATTTTTTCTATTCTAGCTTTGATCATGATGGTAGCTTCCTTTAATTTAGTTGGGGCGCTGACTATGTTGGTATTGGAAAAACAAAAAGACATCCATGTCTTGCATGCCATGGGGGCTAGGCCTTGGGATATTCAAAAAATATTTTTATTGCTATCAGGTATCATGGCCTTTATGGGCGCACTTATTGGTGGGGGTTTGGCCAGTTTATTTTGCTGGTTACAAAACAGTTTTCATTTTATAAAACTAGGAGGAAATTCTTTTGTCATAGATTATTATCCAGTCAAACCAATGGCCGAAGATTATATCGCCATTATACTTTTAGTGATATTAATTGCTATTGCAGCAGGCTGGATTCCAGCGCGCAAAGCTTCGGCTCGTCTGTTCGAAAAAATAAGTTAAGCTACGGAAATTCACTTGAAAAATGACATAATAAATTATTTATAATTTATTATGATGGGAAAAAGTTAAAAAAATCAAAAAGAGAATTTTAAGGAGCATTTATATTCTTTAAAATGCTCGTTAAAATTATTTATAATTTATTATGATGGGAAAAAGTTAAAAAAATCAAAAAGAGAATTTTAAGGAGCATTTATATTCTTTAAAATGCTCGTTAAAATTATTTATAATTTATTATGATGG
>CAINEG010000069.1 GCA_903847655.1 uncultured Bacteroidota bacterium | reverse complement strand
TCAAAGAAGGTAGTTTTGCGGATATCATTGCCTTAAAAAAAGATCCCACTAAAGACATTAACGCTTTACAAAATGTTGACTTTGTAATGAAAGACGGAAAAGTATATAAGCATTAATAAAATTATTAAAGTAGTATAAGATTAGTTAATTTTTTTACTAAACGCTTATTTTCTGCTATTTTATAATCTTTCTATATTATACTTTTTTAATAACGCTACCCTTCCATCCAAAATAGGCTACTACTGCGAAAGCAATGAGTGGAACTACATAACCCATTTGTATATTACCTGAGGCATCGCTGATCAATCCAAAAATTCTGGGAAGTACTGCACCCCCAACAATGGACATCACGATTAAGCTGCTGGCCATCTCTGTGTCTGGACCAAGTTGTTGGATGCCCAAGGAAAAAATAGTGGGAAACATAATAGACATAAAAAAGCAGATGCCTATTAGGGCATAAATGGTCATCATTCCTTTACCAAAAATAGCTATCAAGCATAATAGTACACATACCATAGCAAAAGAAGTTAATAAATGTCTAGGCGTAAAATATTTCATTAAAGCCGTACCTAAAAAGCGGCCTACTAAAAAAGCAAGGCCCCCCATACTTAAATAATCCGCAGCTTGTATTTCAGAGATTTGTGCCGACTGTGTCGCATATAAAATAAATAAACTTAAAACACATACCTGTGCACCTACATAAAAAAATTGTGCCACTACGGCCCAGCTTAAATGGCTATGCCTGAAAGTTTTTAAAATAGTTTGGTTTTGACTAACCGCATTATTATCTCTAATATCTGGTAGCTTGATTTTAAAAAACAAGAAGGCTATAAATAAAAGTATAATGCCTAAAATGGTATAGGGTGTTTTAACCGTGTAGGCCTCTGTTGCTAAAGCTGCTTTTTGCGCAGCAGCCGTCATAGTGGCTAATTCTTCACTAGTATAGCCCTTGGTTAAGATTATTCTTGCCCCAATGGCTGGTGCCAAGGCAGCGGCTAATCCATTGAAGGATTGCGCTAGGTTGAGTCTTTGGGTAGAAGTACTAGGGTCGCCTAATGAAGAAGCATAAGGGTTAGCCGCTGTTTCTAATATAGTTAAACCACAGGCAATTACAAATAAGGCAAACAAGAAGTAATTATAAGATTGGTTATTAGCCGCAGGTACAAACAGAAATGAACCTACAGCAAATAATAAAAGACCCGCAATGATGCCTGTTTTATAGCCCCATCTTTTCATAATATAGCCAGCAGGCAAAGCCATAAAAAAATAAGCCACAAAAACCGAGGAGTCTACCAAGGTAGACTGAGTAGTAGTTAGGGTAAATGACTTTTTTAAATGTGGGATTAATATGGGATCCAAATTGTGGGCAAAACCCCATAAAAAAAACAAGCAAGTAATTAATACAAAAGGAATTAGATCAGATTTTAATTTTTGCATGTTTTTATAAATTATATTTAAATATAATCTATCCATTAGATTTGAACAAAAAATATACCATTAGCCTATTTTAAGCTAGTTAAGCACTAAATTTGGTAACATTAAAAAATTAACTCTTTACTACAATGAAAAAATTACTACTTAGTTTGGTAGGTGCTTTTGTCTTATTGGTAAGTTTCGCCAACGTTCCTAAAAGTCCAACCCGCGACTTTTATATCATTCAAATTTACCATTGTTCTACGCCTACTCAAATTGCCAACATAGATGCGTATTTAAAAAATACCTACCTACCTTATTTACATCAGAACAGCATTTCAAAAGTGGGTGTGTTTGCTCCATTAGACAATGACACTGCAACAGATAAGCGTTTATACGTATGGATTCCCTTAAAAACAATTGATGAATTAGATGTATTGGATCAGAAAATTGAAAAACTAGATCCTATGGGTAAGGACCCAGTCATTCATTTAGAAATGGGAGACAGCAGTTTGCCTTACAATAGAATTGAAAAAATATTAACTAGGGCTTTTAAATTTCAACCTAATTATGTGACCAAGTCAAGCCTAACTAAATCTAGCAGCCGTGTGTATGAATATAGAAGTTATGAAAGCGCTACCGAAAATTTGCACTTAAGAAAAGTGCATATGTTTAATGAAGGTGGCGAAGTGCCTTTATTTGAGCGTCTTAAATTTAACGCTATTTTTTATTCTAAAGTAATTGCTGGTAGCAGAATGCCCAACTTGATTTACATGACCAGCTTTAACAATATGGATGACCGCAATGACCATTGGAAAGCTTTTGGTGCAGATGCAGTTTGGAAAAAAATATCTGTAGCCCAGGAGTATTTAAAATCTGTGAACAGAAACGAAACTGTATTAATGAGTGCCCGTGATTATGCCAATTTTTAATCGACCAAATCAATACCCATTAATTTAACTAATTCCAATTGCGCATTACAAAGTTGATATTCATATTGTAATTGATTCAATAAAGCCCTTTGATAATCTGCATTGGTGGAAGTTAGTTCAATAGGGGTAGTGGTACCATTCTTTAATTTACTTACACTTAGTTTTTGTGCTAATGCAGCTTGCTCAATTTGAGAAGCTGCATTTTTTATTCTACGTTCATTACTATTTATATCAATTAAGGCTGATTGTATGTCTTTTTCAAAGTCATGCAATTGAGCAGTCACGCCAGTTTCATTTAAAGCAACGGCTCTTTCTTGTATCTTAATTTGTTGCTTAATCTTTCCTCCATTGAATAAAGGCATAGAAAAACCTATGCCCGCATTGTAATTAAAACGAGGGTCATTGATCTGAGGTAAATAACCATTTCTAGAACCCACACTTGCTTTTAAGCCGATCAATGGCTGTTTGTATAATTTAGCAATGGCCACTTCTGCTTTGGACAGATTCACTTTTTCTTTAGCAATGGCCAAGCTTGGATTTTTTTGGATCGCAATTTGCAAGGCTTCATCAAAACTATAATTTTTAAGCGCGATGGATAGTTGTCCTTCTTGAATCTTGTTCACACCTGTTGCATAATTTAATAGGTTGAATAATTTTTTCAAGTTGGTCTCTAGGTCTATTTTGCGATTGTTTTCATTGTCAATCTTAGATTGAATGGTCAACAGGTCTAATTGGATGGCATTGCCATTTTTCAATTGCGCTTCCACTACAATTTTGTTTTCAGTCAACAAGGCAACCACTTCATTTTGTATGTCAATGGCTTTTTTTGCATAAATGATTTGATAATACAATTGGCTTATTTGAAAAAACAAACTGTGTTTTAATTGTTCTGCCACATGTTTAGAAGTTTGTACTTCAAGTTTTGCTTTTTCAATATTTGCCGCTAAGCGACCAAAATCAAATAAAGTATAGGATCCATTTAAAGCCCCAGAAACATTGTGCTCTGGTGCAAACTGAAAAGTTTTATCGCCAAAGGGAACTTCAATTTTGGGTTGCATATAAGCATAGCTTGCATCTAATGTCAAATCTGGATATTTATTCAATTGCGTCAATGCCAATTTAGCTTCGGCCATTTGAACTGTTTCTTGCACTTCCTTTACTTTAGGAAAATAGGTCAAAGATTGATTTAATAGATTTTTAAGTTCTCCATTAATTAAATTTTGAGCATGGGCATTGGTGAAATGCAACACGACTAAGAACAATAAGATTAATTTTTTCATAACTCGTTTACTTTAAATTGTAAGCACACTATATTTAATGCGCTTCCGCTGCAGCTTCTGCTGCAGCCTTATCCATTTTTTTACTAGTTCGAAGGAAAAATACCAGTGGTATCACCACGATAAAGAATATACCTACTAACCTAAACGTATCCAAATAAGATAAATAATAGGCTTGCCTATCCACCGACATATCAATCATTTTAAGGGCAGTTTGTTTAGCCCCTGTCAAATCACCTGTTTTGGAGGCAATGCCTTGTGTTACCGCCGTAACCCTTTCCTGCCAAGCTGCTCCATCGGCTGGCATATGTGCAATTAAATTAGTACGGTGTTGAAAGTACTGTTTAGCTACATAATTATTAGCCATGGCAATACCAAATGCACCACCCAATTGACGAATCATATTGTTTAAGGAAATGCCCGCTGCATAATCCTTGGGGGCTAAACCTACTACCGCTTGGTTAATTAAAGGCAACTGACTCATAGAAATACCAAAGGCCCTGATTAATAAAGGCCAAAAGAAATCCCATTTGCCAGCATCGAGTGGCATGGCCGCACTATAAAAAGCATACACCGAAAACAAACTAAAACCTACAATCACAAAGGGTATAGGAGTTACTCCCTTACTCATTAATTTTCCGATAATGGGCATCATAATCACACCCGCTAATGTGGGAGGTAATAAGGAGATGCCCGTTTCAAATGCAGTATAGCCCATGATTCTTTGCGCTAGTACTGGATAAACAAATACCGAAGTAAATAAACCAAAACCTGCTACAAATGTAAAGATGGTAGTAAAGGCTAGATTTCGATTTTTCAATACCCTTAAATTCACTGCCGGTTGCTTGATATTCAACTCATACAAGACAAAGGAAATCAACCCCAATACCGCAATCCCGGAGCAATAACGAATAGTTTCACTATTGAACCATTCTTCGGATTCCCCTCTTTCCAAAACATATTGCAGACATCCAATGCCTGCCATGAGCAGCATAATACCGGTATAATCAATCTTAATGGCATCCTTGCCCTTGCCCTCCCCTTCTTTTTTGTCAATAAAAGTGAAGGATAAAAAAGTGGCAATAATACCAATAGGAATATTGATCATGAAAATTAAAGGCCAGCTATTATGCTCAATAATCCAGCCTCCTAAAGTGGGGCCCAAGGTGGGACCGAGTACAATACCCATACCAAATAAACCTGCTGCCATGGGTCTGTCCTTGGGCTCAAAGGCATCAAATAAAATGGCTTGTGAAGTAGACAGTAATGCACCGCCACCTATACCTTGTACAAATCTCCAAATAATTAATTCAATTAAACTATCAGACTGGCCACATAAATAAGAAGCCACTGTAAAAATGATCATCGATACGATGTAATAATTTTTACGCCCAAAATATTCTGCTAAAAACCCTGTTAATGGGATGATGATTACATTGGCAATTGCATAAGCAGTAATCACCCAACTCACATCTTCAATGCTTACGCCTAAACTTCCAGAAATATCATTTAGAGCAACATTTACAATAGAAGTATCGATCAACTCCATAATGGCAGCTGATACAGTGGTAATTACAATGATGGTTCTTGCTAAGCCTTTAAGCGCTGCCATTCAAACTATTTGTCAACGGTGATAAATACACTCATTCCTGCTCTTAATTTATTTTTAAAAGCAGCTTGATTGTTAATGGCAATTTTTACAGGAATACGTTGTGTTACTTTAATAAAGTTTCCACTTGAATTGTCTGGAGGTAGTAATGAAAACTTTGCACCTGTTGCATCACTTAAGCTTACTATGGTACCTTCTATAGCTAGATCTGCAAAGGCATCTAAGCGAATATTTACTTTTTTACCTTCTTGTAAACTCTCTAATTGACTTTCTTTGAAATTGGCTACAATCCAATAGCTGCTGTCATTTACAATAGAAAACAATGGCGTACCTGCTTGAACAAACTGTCCAATATTGATGTTCTTTTTCCCAATCTTTCCAGCACTAGGTGTGATGATCTTGGTATACGACAATTTTAATTCGGTCTCTTTAATTTTAGTTTTCTTCATATCAATCATCGCCAAGGTTCTGTTCACGTTTTCTCTTAAGACGGTAATTTTATTGTTGGCAGTTGCTAATTCGGTTTGTGCATTGCTCAACTCTTGATTGGCAGAAGACAATTGATATTCTGTTTCTTCCAATTGCTTTCTTGTAATTGCTTGTTCTTTAAATAAATTTTGATCGCGGGTTAAATCGTTGGTAGATTTTTTTTGTTTGATGGTTCTTAAATCAATCACCCCTTTATTATTTTTTAAAGATAAGATGGCATTGTCTAATTGCGCTTTAGCATTGGATACTTCTGCAGATGATTGTTGTAAATCTGCTTTTTGTTCTTCCAATTGCATTTGCAATTCGGCATCATCAATTTCTGCCACCAATTGATTTTGGCCCACAGAATCATAATCTTTGATGGCAATGGTTTTTACATAGCCGCCAATTCTAGTCAATACTGGCACAATGGAAGTTTCAATTTGTGCATTATCCGTGGTTTCATGCGTTATTGAAAAGACTACTTTTTTACCACCAAAATAAAGCGCTACGACTAATAAAGTGCTAATCACTACCTTACGAATATTGGCTTGTTTTTTCTTTTTTTGCTCCTCCATAATATTATAAAAATTAATATGCTAAATAAGGATGCAAATTAATGTAAAAATGGTAGATGATTTGAGAAAAATGATTAATTTATGTTAATATAGGGCATGAATAAAGCTACTTGCCAATATACACCATCAATAAATTTCCATTATGCTTAAATATCTAAAAAATCTAGCATTACTACTTCCTTTTTTTACCATGTGTACAGAAAAAAAGGAGGCCCTGTCCGAAAATTTTGAATTGACAAAATCAAGTCCCATTTATTTTAAATCCTTTGTGGATTGTAATATGGCCGAAGTATGGGTGGGCGATACCTTTCGCATCTTTCCGGGAAAATATGGAGAAGACCCACTTTGGGGTTATTCCAATGAACTAAAATTTGCAGAGGGGAAAACAGTAGAAGAAGTATTTAATAGAAAGTTCCATGAATTTGTTCCGCCCATGATGCCGCCGAATGTGGCCCCAACTGCCCTGGGCTTGCATGGCGCTGTTTGGTTTGAAACAGTATATCAAGATAAAAAAGATGCTACTGGAAAAACATTGTACGCCTTATACCACAACGAAAATTATCCAGAAACCTTTCCCTACAATGAAGCCACCGGAAAAGGCTACATCAATAAAAATTGGCCACAAGGCTTAACGGGCGCTAAAACACCTGCTGCTGTTTGTAGAATTGGCATCATGAAATCTACCAATGGAGGACATAGCTGGGAAAACAAAGGCATTGTTTTAGAAGACAACCAAGAAAGAATGATTTTAAAACCTTACAATAATTCAGTGACTTTTGCAGGTGGCGTTGGAGATCCTTCTGCAGTAGCCAGTGGTGATTATTTGTATATATTTTATGGTGAGTATGGTTACGCTGGAAAATATGATTCACTCACTTATGATACTAAAAAAGAACAAGCAGGTCAATGCATTAGTATGGCTAGAATTAAATTAGCTGATTTAGACCAGCCCAATGGCAAAGCCAAAAGATGGGATGGAAAAAACTATGCAGCGCAGTATGATGGAATTGGACAACCGATACAATCCATTCAAATTCCTTCATCCGCTGGAGGCGGTCCAAGTTCCAACTTAAACAGTAGATACTATTGGGGCCCTTCTGTTAGTTGGAATAATTATTTAAAATCATGGGTGATGTTGATGGCCAAAGCAGAAGGTGCTTCTTGGAAAGGCAGTAGCATTTATATCTCTTTCAATAAAAATGAAGTACTGGACGAAACCACATCGCAAAACTGGACAGTGCCGGAACTGCTTTTAACTAAACCGGGTAGTACATTATGGTATCCTGCCTTGCAACCCATTGGAGATCCAAATGCAGTAGTAAAAAAATTAACCACTTTTAATTTGGGCGAAAAAGCAAGATTATTTTATAAAGACCAAACCAAGGATACAGCGGTTTATATTTCTGAATACCTGATTCGATTTAAAAAATAAAACTAGAAGATTAAGGAAGTGCATAAGCAACATAAGCATCCCCCGAAGCCGTTCCTAATTTTCCGCCGCCGCAAGCGATGACGATGTATTGCTTGCCTTTATAACTATATACTGTGGGTGTTGCAAAACCAGGTGCTGGCAAGGTAGTTTCCCAAAGTAGTTTTCCATTGTACTTATTGAATGCCCTGAACTTACCATCCTTGGTGGCTGCAATGAATAACAATCCTCCAGCAGTGACTACAGGCCCTCCGTAATTCTCCGTACCTGAATGAATGCCTTTAGCCAATAATTCTGGATAATCACCTAAGGTATCTTTCCATACAATTTTTCCAGTATTTAAATTAATGGCATTCAATGTGCCCCAAGGTGGGGTTACTGCTGGATAACCTTCCTTGGTTAAAAATTTATTGTACCCAGTTGAAGTATAAGCCATCTTCCAATAAGGATCCTCAATTTGAACTGGTGCTACATAAGTTAATTTTTGTTTTTCTTTTAAATCTAAAACATAAGTAGACAAGGCTTCCACTTCTTCTTTTTTTAAGCGCTTGAAAGAGGGCATCATTCTTCTTCCGGCTGCAATCAATTCAGTAAAACTAGCACTGGTATATTTCTTATCTACCCCTATCAATGTAGGATAATTTCCGGATCCTTTTTTCTCTAGACCATGACAAGCCGCACAATTGTTCATATAAATTCTTTTGCCTGCCATTTCATTGGTTTGTTTTTTTGGCGCTTCATTTTTATTGTCAATCATGGTTAAGATCCAAGGCATTTCATTGGCATTCACATACAATAAACCAGTAGTGGTATCAAAAGCTGGGCCACCCCATTCTGCACCGCCATCAAATCCAGGAAAAATTACTGTACCTTTTTTGGAAGTAGGATTGAAAATAAAACCAGAATTTACTTTGGCCAATCTTGCTTTAATATCCGCATAAGAACTATCTGGAATAAAATGATTCAAATCTTTCTCCGTTAAAGATTGTCTTGCGAAGGGTTCAATAAAACTTGGCCAAGGCTGCGTGGGTGATAATTTTTCTCCTAACAATTCAGAGATATGCGGCACTGGCTTTTCTTCGATAGGATAAATGGGTTTACCTGTAAGTCTATCCAATAAAAATACAAAACCAGATTTAGTAGGCTGTGCAATGGCTTCAATTCTTTTACCCTCTTTTGTAATCGTAACTAGTGCTGGTGCGGTGGGTAAATCTCTATCCCAAACATCATGATGCACGGTTTGATAATGCCAGATTCTTTTGCCCGTGGCTGCATCTAAAGCCAATACAGAATTAGCAAATAAATTATCGCCTAAACGTTTGCCTCCATAAAAATCATAGGAAGCAGAACCAATAGGTGCATACACAATCCCCTTGGCCTCGTCCATACTAAAGCCAGCCCATGCATTGGCACCACCCATATGTTTCCAAGCCTCTTTGTCGTCCCAGCTTTCATAGCCCAATTCTCCTGGTTGTGGAATGGTATGAAATATCCAACGCAATTTTCCTGTATGTACATCATAGGCCCTGATAAAACCAGGTGCTGCAGCAGCCCCTTCATCAACCCTTGTACTTAAAATAATTAAATCCTTATAGATGATGCCAGGGCTGGTCATGGCTACATATAAATCTTGTACTTCTCTGCCAAGATCATTGTGCAAATCAATTTTGCCAGCATTGCCAAAATCTTGAATGGGCTTTCCAGTGATGGCATCGATACAATATAAGTTGGAGCCAGCACCATAAAACAATCTTTTGGTTTTTTCATCTGCATAATAAGTAACACCTCTACAAACATTCATTGCAAAATAACCAGCTCCTTTGTACTCATTGTTATTGATGTCATATGGATCGAATACCCAATTTTGAACACCTGTGGCCGCATTCAAGGCAATTAATTTTAACTTAGGAGAAATCGCGTACAATAAATCATTGACTACAATTGAATTGAATTGCATTTGCGTGTATTGTCCAGAATCCCCCGTATGAAATTCCCAGGCCTTGGTTAAGGTTTTTACATTGTTGGTGTCGATTTCTGTTAATCCGGAATACCTGGTGTTTTCTTTACCACCACCATAGACCTCCCATTTCCCTAGGCCCTTATCTTTAGTGCTACAAGCAATCAATAAGATGTTTAAGCAAATAAAATTTAGATAAACGAATTTTTTCATAGGAGATTTTTTTTAATTAACGTGGATTCAATTGCCATTGTTCTGTAGCTGCTTTTAAAATAAGTGGCTTAGAATAATAAGCAGGAAAATAGCCGTCATTGGCCCAAGTGGAAAACAAGTTACTATAAAATGGGCTTTCACTATTGCCTGATTGTCCTGGGGTATTGATCATTAAAGCTTTGTCCCAATCCTTGGTATCAACTAAAATTCTAAAGCTAGCGCCACTTACTTGATTGTCTGCACTACCCGTAGAGCCTGGAGTTTGGCCATTGCCACCTCTTGGCGCTGGCCCAATATTTAGTTTTGCTTGCATCTTCGCCTCTACCAAATTGGCCAAGGGATGTTCTAAGGTAACATGCTTGTATTTGGTTTGTCCATATTGCCAACTAGTCATATTATTGCCTAATTTATTTTTTAAATTGACTACTGCTTGATCAAAACAAGTTTTTAAAAATTCATCTCTTTGGGTGGCTGCCTCTTGTTGATTGGTTCCAAAATGATTCAAGGGATTTTTTACTTGTTCAATTATTTTTTTCAGCGGCATACTAATTAAACCCTGCGCCTTTTGAGGTACAAAATATTTATTGGCCGCTAAAGAAATTTGCTTTTCCCACATGACATATATACCTGCTGCAATGCTGTTCTTGTCAAGGGTGTAATTCCAATTCATTAAATAATTTTTCGCTTCCATTGAAGAGGCATCATTCAATGAAATATTTTTTAAGAAAGACACTAGTTCAAAGGCAGGTATAGAATAGGGATCGGTTTGAAGTTTGGCCATATCCTCCATGCTTATTTTTTGACTACTATTAATTACATTGTTGATGCGGTCTCCACGATAAGGATCGGCCCAGGTATAGCCCACTGCATCCCAATGCGTGTAGTTAGCTGGTGTTACATTTTGATTGGCGGTGGCAAAAAAAGATTTGCTTGGATTTAATAAATGCGCTCTTTCTTTGATGGGCAAATAGCCAGCCCACTCATACCTTCCATCACCAGGCACAGGCACATAACCACTAAAATTTTTTCTAATGGGAACAATGCCTACTGCCTGCCAACCAATATTGCCTTTCTTATCAGCCCAAATCATATTCTCTCCAGGGATATTGCTATAAGCACAAGCAGCTCTAAAATCTTCCCAATTGCTAGATTGATCTATGCGCAATGAAGCCAAGTAAGGGGCCCCACCTGGTTCCATCCATGCACATTTTAAAGCATAGGCTTTATGATGCACAGAATCGATATAAGTTACGGGACCATGAATGGTATATTGCAATTGCACATTTTGTGCTTTTTGATTTTTAATGGAAATAGTTTCGGTAATAGATTTCATTTTTACCCATCTTCCCTTGTACCAATATTCTTTGTTGTTTTTTGGATTTAGATTGTATACATAAAGATCTTCTCCATCCGTTTCATAAATGGTTAAACCCCAGGCACCATATTGATTGTGGCCGATGGAAACCCCTGGTATCTCTGGCTCTCCACCACCTATGACATCCCAACCTGGCGCCACTAAATGAACGATATATCTTAAAGAAGGTACTGCAATTTTGCGGTGTGGATCATTGGCCAACATGGGAAAACCACTGGTTGTTTTAGCGCCACTAATGATCCAATTGTTGCTGCCTTCCATTTCTTGTTCAGGCAGCTCGTCTACCTTATTTTTTCTTTTATTTAAAATGTTTAAAATAGAAGCGTCATCATCGTCTTTTTCTTTAAGGTCATTTTTTATAAATTCTAATTCGGTTCGATAAGCATTGTACAATTCTAAAATATCGGCACTCAGTAAGGCACCATCAATAGCAGTATCTAATTTTATATTGGGATCTTTAGGATGAAACCACATCACTTCTTTTACTTTTTGTTCGCCCACTGCAGCCACCGCTCTACCAATATTTAATTCCTGTGTACTATTGCCCAATAAGCCTTGGTGCCTTGAGATTACTACTTCTGGCGTCCATTTTTGTGGCACAATGGACAACAACTTAAATTCGATAGGAAGTTCTTTAGGATTTTTTAATGCTTGGGTAATATAAGCGTTCACTCCATTCACATAAGATTGTATGATGGCCATACCCCGAGGATGATAATGTTTTAATTCGGTACTAAGCTCACCTCTGAATTTAAACAAGCGTGTGCCAATATCTCTTTTCAATTCTCTGGCACCTAAAATTTCCGCTACCGTTCCAGTAGCTTGTCTACGCCAAACTTCAAATTGAAACAATCTGTCCTTGGCTGCACAATAGCCCTGTGTAAAAAATAAATCATTTTCATTTTTTGCATAAATATGATTTACGCCCCATTGGTCTCTGAGTACTTCCACTTTATCCTTTAAGCCAGGTAGGGTAAGTTGTATTTTAGTTTGCCCTATCAAATTGTTGGCACTAAAAAAAATAATACAAAATAGGAAGCCTAATTTTTTTGAAGCTATCGTTGACATAGTTGATTGTTTAATTGCCCCATAAGGCTCCCTTAAATTAATAAAAAATAGCCATCGGATGGTTCCCAATGGCTATTAAACTTGTCTTATTTTATAATTGATCTAATCGCTTGATTTAGAGCAACAAACTAGTAGGAATTTTAAATTCAGTCAATTTGAATTGATTAGAAGCCTTAAGGTCTTTGAACCCACCTTTAATATCAATCAGGTTTTGAAAACCTCTAGCCTTTAATATCGATATAAAAATCATGGAACGATAGCCGCCAGCACAATGTACATAGTAGGTTTTTTCTTTATTGATGGCAGCCATGCTTTCATTGATAAAATCTAAGGGGGCATTTTGCGCGCCCTTAATATGTTCGCTATTAAATTCGGAAGCCTTTCTTACATCCAAGATGGCAATATTGGAATCATTGGATTTTAATTCAACCAATGCCGCGGTGTCGATAGATGTAATCTGATCCATTTCTTTGCCGGCCTTTTGCCAAGCATCTATTCCACCTTCTAAAAAACCAATGGTATAATCATAACCCACACGGGCCAATCTAGTAATAATTTCTGTTTCTCTTCCTAGTTCGGCCACCAATAATATTTTTTGCTTGATGTTTGGAATCATGGCCCCTACCCAAGGCGCAAAACTTCCATCAATGCCGATATTAATTGAATTAGGTATAAACCCTTTGGCAAAAATTTGGGCATCTCTAGTGTCTAATATTAATGCATCTGTTTCATTGGCTGCAGTTTCAAAAGCAGCTGGACTTAATGCATGTTGTCCTCTTTCTAATACTTGATCAATGCTTTCATAGCCTTGAATGTTCATCATTACATTCAATGGAAAATAGCCAGGAGGCGCTACCAACCCATCTAATACAGCTGCAATAAATTCTGCTTTACTTAACTTAGGATCCAAGGCATAATTGGTTTGCTTTTGATGACCTAAAGTGTCCTGTGTTTCTGTACTCATTTTTTTACCACAGGCACTTCCCGCTCCATGTGCTGGATAAATAACAATTGAATCAGACAAGGGCATTATTTTATTTTGCAAAGAATCATATAAATAACCTGCTAAAATATCTTGAGTCAGCTCTGATTTTATTTTTTGCGCTAAATCGGGACGGCCCACATCTCCTATAAATAAAGTATCTCCGCTAAACAAAGCCACTTCTTTACCTTGCTCATCTATCAATAAATAACAAGTGCTTTCCATGGTATGACCAGGGGTATGCAATACTTTTATTTTTACTTTTCCAAGTGCAATTTCTTCCCCATCTTTTGCTGAATAAAATTCAAAGGCAGGCGCAGCATTGGGACCATACACAATTTTAGCCCCAGTTTTTTTTGCTAAATCAAGATGCCCTGAAACAAAATCGGCATGAAAATGTGTTTCTAAAACATATTTTATTTTGGCTTTATCCAAGGCTGCTTTTTGGATATAAGGTTGTACTTCTCTGAGTGGATCAATGATGGCCACTTCCCCATCGCTCATGATATAATAGGCCCCTTGCGCCAAGCATCCTGTATAAATTTGTTCTACTTTCATGTTGGTATATTCTTTCGTCAAAGTTGCTACATAAAATTAGGCAATACCGTGACATAAATCACATTTCTGAAAAAAATAATACTATTGAAATGCTAGCTTAAATAATTGGGGGCTAAGTGACAATAGTTACCTAAATTGTAGCACCCATTTGAGAGATTTGTTAAAATTTATACAATGCATTTGTTTGGTTATCTGGCTTCTATTCTTATTGGAATTTCTTTAGGGCTCATTGGCAGTGGTGGCTCCATCTTAACCGTTCCGGTTTTGGTGTATTTATTTCAGGTAGAGCCCTTATTGGCAACCACCTATTCTTTATGCATTGTGGGACTAAGCAGTATTGCAGGCGTCATTTCTCGATTAAAACAAAAATTGGTTGACTTTAAGATATTATTGATGTTTGGCTTACCCTCTATTTTGGGCGTTTTCTTAGCAAGAAAATTTTTATTACCCGCCATCCCCTCAGTCATGCATTTTGGGAATAGTGTACAGGTGACCAAAAGTAATTTTATCATGTTGTTTTTTGCGCTGCTGATGTTGGCATCGGCCTTATCCATGATCATCGGTAAAAATAAACAAGAACAAATAGCAGTCATCCCTATTTATGGATTTAGCTTAATGATTGTAGGATTAGCAGAAGGCTTATTAACAGGCATTGTGGGGGCAGGCGGCGGATTTTTAATTATTCCAGCCTTAGTGATTTTAGCCAAACTACCCATGAAAAAAGCCATTGCTTCTTCCTTGGTTATTATAAGTATTAAATCCTTGGTGGGATTTACAGGAGACTTATTTCATACTACTGTTGATTGGACTTTCTTATATAAGATTATTATTTTAGCCACTTTAGGCATCATCACAGGAAATTTCTTAAATAAGAAAATGGATGGGGCTAAATTAAAAAAAGGATTTGGGCTATTTGTACTCGGTATGTCACTATTCATACTCATTGAACAGTTTTTCTTTTCTAATTTAATAAAATAATGCTGGTGGTAGATTGCTATTAATCTACTATATTTGTAGACTTTTAAAACTCAAGTCTATGCAGCATTTGGTTTCAATTATTTCAGCCCCCTGGCCTTGGTATATAGCGGGCGCGCTGATT
>CAINEG010000068.1 GCA_903847655.1 uncultured Bacteroidota bacterium | reverse complement strand
TGGTATTTTGTTGAACAAGTCTGGTAAAGTACGTCGTGCTAAATTGTATTACTTACGCGATAGAAGCGGTAAGAGTGCACGTATCAAAGAAAAAAGATTCTAATCAAGCTGATTTAAACTTACTAGATACCAAGTCCCGTTCTAACCATAGATCGGGACTTTTTTTTGCCCTGATTTTTGGCTTTATATTGGCTTAATTCCTATAAATATTCCAATTCTGTTTTATAATTACCTTATCTTTAATGTTCTAAATTTAACATTATGGGCAACTTAGGATTTCAAGAATTATTAATTATCGGTGTGGTTATTTTAGTGATGTTTGGCGGAAGAAAAATCCCTGAATTTATGCGTGGATTAGGTAAGGGTATCCGTGAATTCAACGATGCTAAAAATAACGTGAAAAAAGAAATCGAAGAAGGCATTAAAGAGAAAGACGAAAAGCCTGCTTAGTTTATTTCTCGATTCCCTTTTTTTACCAATTAACTTTTTAGACTTTGTTTCGGTTTCATTCAATCAAAGACTACCATGCTGCATTAATTGCTGAACAAGTCACTTGTATTCAGGCAGTAAATTTTTACCTAGATCAAATCAGAAAGCAGGAACATTTAAATGCTTTCCTAGAGGTTTTTTCCGAAGAGGCCATGGCCACTGCTCATTCATTGGACGCTTCACGAGGCCAAGGAAAAACAATGGGTAAATTACATGGAGTGGTGATTGGCATCAAAGATGTACTTTGTTACGAAGGCCATAAAGTAAGTGCAGCTTCAAAAATTTTAGAAAATTATACAGCAGTTTATTCTGCGTCTGCAGTTCAAGCTTTAATGGATGCAGGCGCCATTATCATTGGTCGTCAAAACTGTGATGAGTTTGCCATGGGCAGCAGCAATGAAAATTCTGCTTATGGTCCTGTGAAAAATGCATTGGATATATCCAGAGTGCCAGGTGGTTCTTCCGGTGGGTCGGCTGTTTCCATACAAGCCAATTTGTGTATGATTAGCATTGGCTCTGATACCGGAGGCTCTGTTAGACAGCCTGCAGATTTTTGTGGCGTCATAGGACTTAAACCAAGTTATGGTCGTATTTCACGTTATGGATTGATTGCCTATGCTTCTTCCTTTGATCAAATTGGAATTTTTTCAACTACAGTGGCGGATGCTGCCTTGGTATTAGAAGTCATGGCTGGTGCAGATGCATTTGACAGTACAGTATCACAGCAACCTGTTCCTTCTTATACAAAAGAATTAGCCACTAATAAAGTCCCTAAAAAAATTGCTTATTTTAAAGAAACGCTCGATCATCCTGGTTTGGATCCAGAAATGAAAACACAAACCTTGGCCTATATTACGGATTTAAAAGAAAAAGGTTTTGAAGTAGATGCCATTGATTTTTCTTTGCTTTCTTTTTTGGTGCCCACTTATTATGTACTCACCACCGCAGAAGCTTCTAGCAATTTGTCGAGATTTGATGGCATTAAATTTGGTCATAGAACAAAAGATTCGCTAGACGATCTTACCGAACTGTATAAAAAATCAAGAACGGAAGGTTTTGGAGAAGAAGTGCAAAGAAGAATTTTACTTGGCACTTTTGTTTTAAGTGCGGGTTATTTTGATGCTTATTTTACCAAGGCACAACAAGTAAGACAAAAATTAGTGGACCTCACGAATACACTTTTTGCTTCTTATGATATTTTAATTTCACCCACCGTGCCTACTCCCGCCTTTAAATTGGGGGAGAACAACCATACACCTACGGAAATGTTTTTAGCTGATATCTATACGGTGTATGCCAATTTAGTGGGAATTCCCGCCATCTCGATTCCATTGTTTACCCATAGTAATGGCCTGCCTTTTGGCTTACAAATAATGAGTGCTGGCTTTAATGAAACGGGCTTATTGTCCTTCGCTGCAAATGCAATGGAGTCGAAACAATAGGGAGACTAGTAGTCGTCTAATTCATCTTTCTCCTCAAACAAATCATCGTCGTCTATTTCTTTGAAATCTTCATTCAATGAAAAATCATCTTCCTCTTCGGATATTTTAAACTTGCCTGGTTTTTTGGAAGCTTTTTTTGGCATATCAAACTCTTCAAAATCTGGATCCCAGCTGGTATCCTCTTCTTCTTTGCCCCAATCGTCGTTTATTTCTTCATCATCTACCTCATCCTCATCGTCCAAATCTTTTTTCTTACTTGGCTTAGGGGAAGCTTTGCTTGTCTTTTCAATTCCGCTTTTTGCAGCGGTAGACTTATTTTCTTTTAAAGATTTTATGGCCATAATTTGTTACAACTATTAACAGTGTAAAATTTCAACTGAAAATTGTATTTACCAAAAAAAAATGTCCTTTTTTTAAAAAAAGTGAAAGAAATATTTCTTAGCTAGGACCAAATTAAATGTGTACGATTTGGTCTCTACCGGGTCCATTAGAAACATATTTAACTGGTACACCAAGGTATTCATTGATATATTTTATATATGTTTTCATTGTTGCAGGTAATTCCTTGTCTTCTTTCATTTTAGTGGTATCAATATTCCAGCCCTCCATTTGTTTCCAAACGGGCGCTACAGGTGTTCCTACTAACTGAAATGGTACATAATCAATTTGTTTGCCTTCCATTTCATATGCAATACCCAATTCTAAAGATTTGAAACTATCTAAGATATCTGCCTTGGTCATAATAATTTGTGTTACACCATTGATCATGCACGTGTATTTTAAAGCAACTAGGTCAATCCATCCGCATCGACGCGGGCGTCCTGTGGTGGCGCCAAACTCAGATCCTAATTTTCTAAGTTCTTCCCCGGTGGCATCATTTAATTCAGTAGGGAAGGGACCACTGCCCACCCTGGTGCAATAAGCCTTGGTGATACCAAAAACCTCGTTGATCAATTTTGGTGCAATACCTAAACCGGTACATACACCTGCCGAAATAGTATTAGAAGAAGTCACAAAAGGGAATGTGCCAAAATCAATGTCTAACATAGAACCTTGTGCGCCTTCGGCCAATACTTTTTTCCCTTTGGAGATTTGATCATTAATAAAATATTCGCAATTGATAATATTCATAGTTTTCAAAAACTCAAGCGCTTCAAAAAATTCATTTTCCATTTCGCTGATGTCTTCATTGAAATTAAAACTGTCTAAAATCTTTTGATGTTTCATGCGCAAAGTGATGTACTTGCTAATGAAATTCTTGCTTAGTAAATCGCCCACTCTTAAAGCATTGCGGCCGGTCTTGTCCATATAAGCGGGTCCAATCCCTTTTAAAGTAGAACCTATCTTGCTTTCGCCTTTGGCTAGTTCAGAAGCCTTGTCTAAAGCACGGTGGGTAGGAATAATAATATTAGTTCTTTCTGAAATAAATAAATTCTTTTTTACATCTACGCCCATGGCAGCAACTGCATCACATTCTTTTTTTAAAGTAACTGGATCTAAGACCACTCCATTACCTATAATATTTATTTTGTCTTGGTGGAATATACCAGATGGTATTTGATGCAAGACCATTTTAGTGCCATTCACATACAAGGTATGTCCTGCATTGGGTCCGCCTTGAAAGCGGGCAATGATGTCATAATTGGGTGCGAAATAATCCACGATTTTTCCTTTCCCTTCGTCACCCCATTGAAGTCCTAAAATTACATCTACCATGATTTTGTATTTGAGATAGCAAAAATAAGTCTTGAAAAGTTGATTACCTATTTAATTACACAGTTTCTGTGTCAAAACGGCTTACTTGTTGAATGCCCTGGAGGGCTTTAATTTTATCTACCAAATCTTCCAATTCGTCCTTGTCGTGAACATACACTTTAATCGTGCCTTCAAATAAGCCTTCCTTGGATTCAATGGTTAAGGCGGCAATATTTATTTTAAGCTC